>JACDAS010000001.1 GCA_013695295.1 Actinomycetota bacterium
TACCAGTCGATCGCGACCTCGTGAATGCGCCCGTCGAGGAAGGCGGCGTACTGCGAGACGAGCGTCCTGACCCGCTTGCCCTTCCACTTGATCACCTTGGTGCCGGGCAGGAGCGTGACCTCGGTCCTGAACGGGAGCCGGGCGACGCGACCGAGCATGAGCACCGAGTCGACCGCGGCGGTCGGGTGGAGACGGTTCGTGACCTTCGTCGGACTCGAGAAGCTCGGCGTCTCGAGGTCGACGCGCTTGTCTGCCGGGGCAATCGGCAGGCAGCCCTTGCCGTTCTCCGGCTTGATGCAGGGCTGCTTGCCGGGCGTCGTCGCCGCGAGGCCAACGCCGATGGCTCCCGCGACGACGGCCAAGCCGATCAGAGTTCCGAGCTTGCGAATCATGCGAGCCTCCTTGAGTTGGAGTAGATGTCCGGACGGTAGGAGCGGAGGGATGAGAGCCTCGTGAGAGATGAGCTGGACATGAGAAGCCGGTCGAACACCGCTAGGCTGAGCCGGAGGTGCCGCTCCGAAACCGGGTGACGCCGCTTGGCGCCCTTGTCGCGGATCCGGCTCGCGGGCTCGTCTACGGCAACCGCGGCTGCCTCCACGACGAGGCCGGGCGGATTCGCCGCCGCTACGCCGGCCGGCGGTGGATCGCGTGCCGCCTCCGGTTCCGTGGCTGGCACCGCGAGCCGCTGCTACAGCCCGGGCGATTCACCGAGCTCTTCTTCCTCGACGAGGCGACCGCATTCGCCGCCGGACATCGTCCGTGCGCGCTCTGCCGTCGTGCCGACTACAACCGGCTCCTCGCGCTGTGGAGGGAGCTGTACCCGGGTCGCGCTGGAGCGGACGCGGTCGACACACGACTCCACGGCGAGCGGGTCGCACCCGGCACCCGCGCGCAACTCCACCACGATGGACGGCTCGAGGACCTTCCCGACGGTGCCTTCGTCTTGCGAGACGGGGAGCCCTGGCTCGTGCTCGGCCGCAGGCTGTTGCGCTGGACCCCGGGTGGGTACGAGAGCTCGGTGCAGCGACCGGGCCGCGGGTACGCAGTGCTGATCACGCCTCCCTCCCTCGTCGCGGTCCTCCGTGCCGGCTGGGAGCCGTCCGTACCGCTCCTACACCCCTCTGCGCTGCCCGGGTAAGCGTCTGAGCCTGGCGCATTGCTTCGGGCCGGCCGATCTGGTATTCAAACCGGCGCAGGCGGCTCCGTTGCCAATCAGGTCGAGCTCCACCCTCTTGCCGTCGGAGGGCAGCGAGGAGGCGGCAGGTGCCCCCACCGGGTGGACGAGAACGGAACAGGCGGCGCGGGCTCGGCGAGGACGTCCTCGACGTCGACCTCTCGCTCGTCTGGAAGGAGATCGTTCGGCGAGCGCCCGAGGAGTTTCGCGTCTCGGTTCGGCGGCCAGACGACCTCCTAGTCCTCGACCTCGTGTTCGAGAACCTCCAGCTCTCGGGCGAAGCGCCACCGGCACTCGTGCGCAGGAATCCGAGCGCCGGCGCGTACCTCCTCGCCGAGTTCCCGCCGCAGAGCTTCGCCGAGGAGGCGTTCCTCGACGCGACCGGGTCGAGCGACACGAGCGACAAGGAGGTCTCGAAGCACCCGGACTATCCGAAGAAGAACCAGGCCGGCGGCGCCCCGGCCGAAGACCTGCCGAACCAGCTGCCGCTCGCGCGGGTGCGGATGTCCGGCCGGAGCCGGGTGGGCCTGCGGATGCCCGCCGAGGAGACGGCGCTGCCGTACACCCTGCCGGACGTGCTCCGGGCGTTGCGGACGTGGCCGATGCGCCTGGACATCACAGCGGCGCCCGACCCCGAGATCCGGCGAGAGGAGCTCCTGGAGCTCGACCGGCACTGGCTCGGCGCCCTTGCCGCGGGCCTTGCCTGGGAGGCGGCGTCGGCGGCTCTTGCGATCGGCCTCGCCGAGCGCGGGGTAGAGCGCCTCGAGCGCCCCCTCGCGCAGGCAGGCCGTCGGGTCGCGGAGCTCACCGCCGGCGTGCTGACGCAGGGCTCCCGGCGCACTCTGTCGCGGGACGTCGCGGCCGCGATGGAAGCCGAGCTGGCGAGGCTGACGGAGCAGTTTCCGGCGCTCGTCGAGCCGACGGCCCGCTCGGCCGCGGTCGCCGCCCTGGCGCTCGAGTCGACGCGCGCGCTCGCGGGCCGCGGTGGCGAGCTCGACGTCGACGCCGAAGCGCTCGCGCGGCTCCCGTACCTCCAGCTCCTGCTCGCCCCGCACGAGCCTTCGGCCGGCGTCACGGCGCTCGAGCTGCCGCACCGGCTGATCCTGTCGCCGCTGGGAGACTCCCGCTGGCGCCACAGCGACACGCACGTGGAGCACCGCGGTCGCACGGAGCTCTGGCACACGCGTCTCTCGACCGGCGAGGGCGAGGCCGGCGCCGACGGCTCGAGCAAGGTTCGCGCGATCTGGTCGCCTGACTACCCGACGGACGACCCGGACCTCTTCCCGCTCCTCGACCCGCCGCAGCGCCCGTTCCGGGCGACGCTCGACCCACTCGATCGGAAGCTGCTCGTCCGACTCATGGCCGGGTTCGGCGAGCGGGTCGACGCCCGCAGGGCCTACCGCCCTCGGTCGAGTCTCGCGAGCCGGCTGGCGCTCTCGTCGCTCGGCGGTCTGCTCGAGGTCGAGGGGAACTGGACGACGCGACCCGAGGGCGTCGACCTCGAGCAGTGGCGCCACCTGGCGACCCTCGGCCGCGACCACTACGTCCGCGTCGTCTACGCGGGCTTCCTCTGCCCCTTCGGCCACGCCGCGTCGCTGATCAAGGTGACCGAGCGAAAGTTCGAGCCGCTCGGCGACGACCCCACCGGCGAGCGCGTCACCGTGCTCCGCCAGCGCTTCTTCATCGCCGTGCGAGAGCCCTTCAAGCTCTACGACGGCAGCCGGCACGTGTTCGACGGCAACACCTTCCCCTTCACGGCCGTCGAGATCCTGAGCCGCGTCACCCCGAACCTGCAGGAGCCGGGATCGGCGCCGACCCGGATCCCCGGGCCAGAGGGGGCAGCGATCTACGCGCTCGTCCCGGCCCGCGCAGCGTTCTGGCCGATGGTCTCCCCCAGCGAGCCGTTCCCGTTCGACCTTGCGGCCACCGACCTCTGCGGGAACCGGGTCACCTTCTCGCTGCCCCTCCTCTTCGTCGGCGAGAACGCGAACTTCCCGGCAACCACCGCCGCGCTCATTCGCGACGCCTACGGCAAGGCGCCTGGGGCGCGGCGTCTCGCCGACACCGGAGGTGCGACGATCTGCTTCGCGCCGCCGGCCCCGCCGGGGTCGGACTCGAAGGGCGATCCCCGCCTGCCGGCGGCCAGCCTCGTCTTCCGGGCCGACGACGTCAGCGGACCCGAACGGTTCAAGCCCACCTTCTACCCGGCGATCGCCGAGGCCCAGATCGGGATCCGGGCGGTGCAGCGACTGCTCGGGCAGTCGAACGCGTTGGTGGGGACGGCCTACGCCGACGTCTACCGCGACAAGGGCTTCGGCGCCGGCAACGAAGGCGAGGTCTTCCTGCGGACGCTGACCGACTACGCCCTCGACTTCGGGGACGGGCCGGGCAAGCCCAAGAGCGACGCGCTCGGAGCGCTCGTCTCTCCGTCGATGGGCATCGCCGGCCTCTCGCGCATCGCCGGGCCTGTGGGCGACGTGGGGACGGCGGCGGCGAACTCCTTCGATCCGCTGAAGTTCTTCGAGGGCGCGAAGATCCTCGGCGGGATCCCGCTCGAGACGCTGCTCGGAGCCGTGCCGCTCTCGGGGCCGGCAGCGCCGAGGATGCTCGCCCGCGAGCTGGCAGCCGAGGGCGACCTGCCGGCGCGGGTGGAGGCGAGCTTCACCTGGCGGACGGAGATCGCGAAGTCCGATCCGGCGGGGCTCTTCGTCCCACGAGCGAACCCCGCAGCGCCGACGACGCTCGACATGTCGGGCGTCGTCACGACGCCGGTCGGAGAGCCGGCGGCCGCCTCGTTCGAGGCCAACGCCCGCCTCGAGAACTTCAAGGTCAACCTCTTCGGCTTCATCGTGCTCTGGTTCGACCTGCTCCGGTTCGAGGCGAAGCGCGGCCAGAAGCCGGACGTCGTCGTCGACCTGCACCCCGGCGACGACGCGATCGTGTTCGGCGGCCCGCTCGAGTTCGTCAATGGCCTGCGCTCGCTCATCCCGTCGGGAGGGTTCTCCGATCCGCCCAGCCTCACCGTCACCCCGAGCGGCATCGCAGCCAGCTACTCGCTGAATCTACCAAACGTCGAGGTCGGCATCTTCGCTCTCTCGAACGCGTCGCTCGGGGCCGGGTTCTCCCTGCCCTTCGACGCGCGGCCGGCGAGCGTGCGCTTCAACTTCTCCGAGCGCCAGCATCCGTTCAGCCTGACCGTCTCGCTCTTTGGTGGCGGGGGCTTCTTCGCGATCGGCATCGGATCAGCCGGGGTGCAGGAGATCGAGGCCGCCCTCGAGTTCGGCGCGGCGGTCGCGATCGATCTCGGGGTCGCGTCAGGCGGGGTCGAGATCAAGGCGGGCGTGTACTTCCACTGGCTGGAGCCGGTTTCCGGCAAGGGCTCGGTCGAGCTCGCGGGCTACGTACGCCTGCACGGGGAGCTGACGCTGCTCGGGATCTTCTCGGCCTCCCTGACGTTCAATCTCCAGCTCGGCTACCTGAAGGAGGGCGGCGAGTCGATCGTCTCGGGCGAGGCGACGCTCGTCGTCGAGATCGAGATCCTGTTCCTCAGCATGGACGTCTCCGTGTCGTGCCGACGCGAGTTCGCGGGCTCGGAGTCCGACCCCGGGTTCGTGGAGCTGATCCCGAACCAGACGACCTGGAGCCGCTACTGCAATGCCTTCGCGGAGGAGGCCGCCTAGCTCGTGGCCAGCCAGACCGTCCTCTGGACACCGCTCCCGAACCGCTACACGGCGGACGGCGGGTCGCTTCGCTTGTCGCTCCTCGCGTCGCCGCGCCTCGTCCCGGACGGGGCCCCGGGCACGCTCGATGCCTTTCCGGACTTTCTCGACTGGCCGGCCAGCGTCTCGGCCTCGACGTTCACGGTCACACTCGGGGCGAGCGGGGTGACCCTCTCGGGCGAGGAGATCTCCGGAGCCGTCGCCCTGCCGGACTCCGCAACCTGGCGGGCGCTCTTTCCCCCCGCCACGATCGTCTTCCCATTTGCGTTCCGCGATCTCTCCTCGAATGCCGTGGTCTCGTACGACGCGGTAGCGATGGACGATCTCGCGCGCTCGCTCTACGGCGGTCTCGCGCGGAGCGCCGAGGGACGGCTTCCGGCGGTCTCCGAGCTTCTGGACGACCTCGGGTGGGGCGAGCTCGTCGATGCGGTGGCCGCCAACGACCGCAGCTTCGCGAACCACGACACCGGTCTCCGCGACCCGGTGCGAGGGTTCGATCTCGCCCGGCAGGAGCAAGGAATGCGTGGCGACGTCAGCGCAGGGCTCGCAGTGACCCTCGCCCGGTTCGTGACCTTTCACACGCCCCCATCGACGCCGCGGACCGTCGAGCGCGCCCGCACCGACGATGAGCGCATCACGACGCGGACGCTCGAGTACGAGCGGACCGAGCTGCCGGCGGCCACCGACTTCGCGGAGCGGATCGACTTCCATCAGATCGTCTCGGCCGCCAACCAGTATCCGACCTTGCTGCGCCGGCTGGGGCTGGTCGTCGACTTCGTCCTCGACCCCGCCACGTTCTCGCCTGCGGCGGATGCGCTGCTCGCGGTCAGCGTCGAGTGGCCGGAGATCGACGGGGCAGTCGCGCCCGCCCCCGCTGCCTCACCGCAGGTCCGAGCGACCCTGTCGGCCTCGCAGTTCGAAGCCCTGCCGCGCGTCGCCCCGGAGCCCGGCGACTTTCGCGCGTCCGAGGGGCTGCTCGACCTCGATCCCGAGCGGTTCCGGCTCGTCCAGACCGACGTCGACGGAGCGGGGCTGAAGCTGATCGGCTTCGCACGCTCCCTGGCCCGCGCCCGGCCGCCCGAGCAGCGCGTCGACCCGACGACCCGCTTCGAGCGCGAGGTGGGCGCTCCTGCGCTCAGGAGCGCGGGACTGATGCTCGTGCACCGTAGGCGCGGCGTCATGCTCGAGGGCACGCTCGAGCGAAACCGTGACCGGAACGCCGCGATCGAGGCAGGAACCCCGCTCGAGCTCGCGGCCGAGGACGTCGTGCGCGGCTACCGGATCGACGTGTGGGATGCGGAGACCGGCCTCTGGCGCTCGCTCTGCCGGCGCGCCGCGGCCTACGACCTGGGCGGCGGCGAGGTCGCCTTCACCGTCCCCGACGAAGAGGGGACGGTGCGCCTGGCGGCGACGAAGTCCGCCGACCCGGCGTCGAACCAGGATCTCGTCTACCTCCACGAGACGTTGACCGCGTGGACGGGCTGGGGCCTCTGTGCCCCGATGCCGGGCAGGGCGATCGACCGGAGCGACGCGCCCGCCGACGCGGAGGCCGAGGTGCCGCCCGGGATCCGCCTCCGCACGACGTACGAGCCGGTGCCGGGATCGCTTCCCCGCCTGCGTTACGGGCGCCGCTACTGGATCCGCGCCCGCCTCGTCGACCTGGCCGGCAACTCGCTCGACCCGCAGGCAGACGACTTCGGGCCCGAGCGGCCCGACGCGCATGCAACTCCCTACCTGCGCCACGACCCCGTCCAGGCGCCGGCGATCGCCCTCGTACGGCCGGCGGGCGCGACTCCGGAGACGCCAGCCGAAGGCGAGTCGATGGAGCGGCTCGCGATCCGGAGCTTCAACGTCTCGCCCGCGGACAACGCGGTTCCGAGCGCGCAGCGCGCCCGGCGCTATGCGGTGCCCGCACGGACGACCGTCAAGGAGGCCGAGCTCCACGGGATGCTCGACTCCGGCGGCAGGGTCGAGGCGGGCTCGTTCGCGCTGCTCAAGGCGAGAGACAAGCCGCTGAAGGCGTTCCAGGTCACTGCGACAGGCCCGCTGGCGGGCGCTGCCGCGGGCGAGAAGACCACCTACGCCGTTCTCGGCGAGGAGGCGGCGCTCCCGTATCTGCCGGACCCCCTCGCGACGGAGGTCGGCGCGAGGATCTTCGGTCTGCCCGGCTGGGACGAGTCGAAGGTGATCCGGGTCGCGCTCTACCGCGGCGGCGGATCGTGGCCGGACGCACTTCCGTTCCAGATCCAGATCCTGGAGGAGGCAGGCGCGCCGCGCTTCGACGAGGGGGCGGGGGCGCTGGTCGTGCCACTGCCGAAGGGAGCGCGCGCGACACTTCGACTGTCGGTGCGGCCCTCTGCCGAGGCGCTGCGACTCCTCGCCGTCTGGAGCTGGCTCACCGACGCCGACCGGGCGAGCCTCGAGCGGCTGGCGCGGGAGGGGCAGCACTGGATGCTCACTCCCTGGCGGACCGTCGAGCTCGTCCACGCGGTGCAGAAACCGCTGATCGCCCCGGACCTGAAGCTCCAGCTCGACCGCTTCTACGGCGAGACGTTCGCGTCCCCCCACTTCACCGCCCGGGTCAGCCTCGCGACCACTGACCGCGTCGACCTCCGAGCGGAGTGGAACGAGCCGCTCGACGATCCCGCCGCCCCGCTCGGCCAGAACCGGCCGAAGACCGACGAGGCGTTCTCGGTGAAGATCACCGAGGCACGCTTCTACGCCTCCGCGCTGGACGACCCGGCGCACACGGGAGTTCCCGACCACGAGGTCGTGGGCGCCGACCTCATCCGCGCGGGCGGCCGCTTCCACGATCTGGTCCAGCCGAAGTACCACGAGCTGGGCGACACGCGGTACCGCCGGATCGAGTACTGGCTCGAGGCGACGACGAGCTTTCGCGAGTACATGCCGGCGTCCGTCCTGACGACGAAGGTCGATGGTGAGCCCGTGCCCACCGACGAGAACATCAAGGTGGTCGGCGAGCGGGTTCGGACGTGGGTGCCCAGCTCGGCACCGCCGCCCGCGCCCGAGGTGCTCTACACCATCCCGACCTTCGGCTGGGTTCGCTCGGTGTCCGCGGGCAAGCGGTCGAGCTGGCGGCGCGGGGCGGGACTCCGGGTGTATCTCGGCCGGCCGTGGAACGTGTCGGGTTACGGAGAGATGCTAGCGGTCGTCCTGCCGGAGGCATCCTTCGCCGGAGACCCGAACACCGAGCCGGCGGAGGCTCCGATGAAGAGCTCCGTGACTCAGTGGGGCAACGATCCGATCTGGGCGAGCCCCTTCGTCCGGGGCGTCGCTCCCCGGCGAGCCGACTTCCCGCTCGCCCGCACTGAAGCCGACCCCTCCGGCGCGTGGCTGCCTCCCTTCGCGCCGCCGGCAGAGGCGGATCAACGGCCCGGCCCGTTCCGCGTCGCCGGCCTCCCGCACCCGGGCCTGAGACCGTCCGCGAGCGTGGGCCTCGTCGAGATCGCGCCCCACGACGTGTTCTACGACGAGGAGCGCGAGCTCTGGTACTGCGACGTCGAGGTCGATCCGGGCCGCTCGTACTTCCCGTTTGTCCGCCTCGCGGTCGCCCGTTACCAGCCGGACTCGACCGAGCGGGCACATCTCTCGAACATCGTCCTCGCAGACTTCATGAGCCTCGCCCCCGATCGCTGGCTGACCGTCACGCGCGGAAGTGACCCCCGGGTGCGCCGCATAGCCGCCTTCGGGCCGACGTACGAGGACTCGGGCGCGCACGACGAGGCGATCCACTCGCCGGCGATGAGCCTGAGGCTCGCCGACGGGACATTCGTCTCGCGGATCCCGGCGATCGTCTCACCCACGAGCGTCGTCGAGGTGTGGGTCGAGCGCCTCGACCCCTCCCTCGGAGAGGACTTCGGCTGGAAGCGCGAGGCCGGGGCCCTGGTCGAGCGCGCCGATCGGCTCTCGGCCGGTCCGACGAAGAACCGACTCCGGGTGGCGGCGGAGAAGAAACGGGCGCGCCGGCTGCTCGAGGGCGGCAGGTTCGAGGAGCTCGTCCGGTCCGGGCTGGTCAGCCGAGTGCGGGTCACCCCAACCCTCTGGGAGGGAGCCGTCACCCTGCCCGAGCCTCCGGGCCCGGGCACCCGCTTCCGCCTCGTGGTCGCCGAGTACGAGGAGTACCTCGTCGACGACGCAGCGCCCTACGATCGCGTGCCGACAGCGATGGACCGTCGGCTGGTCTTCGTCGAGCACGTCGAGCTCGACTGACGGCGCCGCCCGCGAGCGCGGCGCCGTCGATCGAGGCAAGAGCTAGCGCGAGCCGCGAACCCTGGCGCTCGCGCGCCAGGCCCGCTTGCCATCGTGACCGACCGCGCGCAGCCGGTACGTGTAGGCCATTCCGGGGCGAGCGGCGCGGTCGACGAGGCGGTAGCTCGCGCCGCCCGCGCCCGCCTTCGCGGGGACGAGCGCGGAGTTCACCCTCACCGCCCTGCCGGCGCCCGAACGCCAGACCTCGAAGCCGAGCGTGCCCGCCTCGGCCTCCGTGCGCCAGGCGAGATCGACGCCCCGACCCGTTCGGCGCGCCGCAAACGACGCGATCCTGACGGCAGTCGGCGTCACCCACAGCGACGGTCCGCCGGTCTGCTTGATCCCGACGCCGTCGCCGACCCGCTTCTGGGTGGTGCTGGTGCAGGTGCCCGCGCAGGTGTCGGAGGCGGCCGCCCAGAACTCGCCGTTCTGCGGGGAGGTGACGATGTCGACGAAGTCGAACATGCCCCCGCAGCGCCCCGGGCCGCAGGGACCCTTGCGGATCGGATTCGTCGCCGGATCGTTGGCGGTCGTCCAGACGAAGAGCGGATCCGCCGAGAGGGCGTCCGTCGAAATGATCAGATACTGGTTCCACGAGCGCTCGCCTCCGGTCTCCGTCGTCCCCGGGACGTTGATGGCGATTCGTCCCGCATGTCCGGCGGTGATCGTCGGGAAGTTGGTCTCGATCACGCCGGGCGGAGCGATCATCCTCGGGGTGCTCCACGTGAGACCGCTGTCGGTCGAGTACGAGAGGTAGGGGAGATTCTTCGCCGTGGTGCTGTCCTGCCAGACCGCGTAGACGTTGTCCGCCGCATCCACCGCCAGGGTGACCTCGTGGTGCGGCAGCGGGATGTGGTCTGCGATCTTGACCCGCGTCCAGGTCGTGCCGCTGTCCGCGGAGATGGCGACCCAGGGGTCGCCGCAATGCCCCTTCGGCAGGAAGAGGCGACCCGTGCTGTCGCTCACCAGGTGTCCGTGCAAGCCCCCGCAGACCCCGCCGGCAATGGGATCCACACCGAGGAAAGCCACGCCCCCCGTGGTCGTGAACGTGAGGCCGCCGTCCAGGCTTCGTGAGCACATGGAGTCGGCGACGCGATTCGAGCAGAAGTACAGGAGGTTCGGGTAGGCCCCCACGGGTGTGAAGGGCGGCACGGGCTCGGCGGTGATGACGGTCTGGTGGTCGACCGGAACGTCGGCGCCCACCGGCGAGCCGAGCGTGAACGTGTCGCCGTCGTCGTCGCTGAAGACGAAGCGGATGCCCACGGCGGCGAGATCGGCCGAGTAGATCCGGTCCGTCTGCGGATCGACCCAGACATAGGGATCGAGGCTCTCGTTGAACTCGTTCGGCAAGCCGAAATTGCCCTGCGTCTGCTGCCAGCTCACGTTGGCGTCGACCGACCGGTAGATCAGCGTGCGCGCGGCCACCCCGCCGGGCGAGTCGAAGGTCCCGGCGGTGATGAACGCCTTCCCGTCGCGTGTGACGCCGATCGTCGGCTCCGCCGCCTCGCGCCCGATGTAGGTGGTCAGCAGCGTCAGCGGCGGTCCCCCGTAGGCGGCGGCGGTGTTCGCGGCCGGCGGGACCCAGGGGTTGGGAGGCGTGGGCGGCGGGGCCAGATTCCCGCGGAACGCCCCGGTCGGTACGACGGCCTGTCCCGCTGCGCCCCTCGCATTCGTCGGGAGCATGCTGATCGGCCAGGCGAAGGAGGGTGCGGTTTGCTCGGGCAGCTGGAGGTGCTCGTCCTCGACCTCCGCGCCGAGCCGAGGAGCGGGAGCGGGAGCGACTCGCGGCGTCTCGGAGCCCCAGCCGCCCGCCACCACGAACGCCAGAACGATGCCGGTGACCGCGACAGCGCCAACGGCCGCACGCCAGAGGGGGAACCTCGTCATGTCTCCTACCTTTCTCGGCGCGACGAAGGCGCCGGTCTCTCTCTCGTGGGGCGTGACCTTGGGATGGAGCGGTTCAAACACCGGTGGAGTAAGCAGTCTAGCGAGTGAGCCTGACCTTCGTGGCGGCGCGCCAGGCGCGGCTGCCATCGCGGCTCACGACCTGGAGCCGGTAGGTGTAGGCGGTGCCGGGCCGCAGGTTCCGGTCGACGAGCCGGTACGCCGCGCCGCCGGCACGCCCGGCGGCCTTCGCGGGCACGAGTGCCCGGTTCACCTTGACCGCCTTCGCGCCCGTGGATCGCCAGACGTCGAAGCCGAGCACGCCGAGCTCCGAGGCCGTCCGCCAGGAGAGGTGCACGCTCTTCTGCCGTGCGCTCGCGGCGAACGAGGTCAGCGTCACGGCGGTCGGTCCCTCCGTGTCGACGGAGACGTCGTCGATCCACCAGCCGCCCAGCGGAATCGCCAGGAGTGCGTCGGAGCTGAACGTGAAGCGAATCCGGAGTGTGTCTCCCGGCGTGAAGAGGCCCTGGAGCGGGAAGGTGTTCCGGACGTAGGCAGCGCCCGCAGCCCCCCCCTCGAACCGGGTGTTCGGGTCGTGGGCGAGCGTGAACGCGCCCCCGTTCTTGCTGATGTACACCTGGCCGAAGTCGCACGGCGGCGTGTTCGTGGGCGGGTTGCAGAGCGCTCCGCCTTCGGTGAAGTGGTGCTCCCAGAACGAGAGGAAGATGCTCGGGTCGCCGAGCGGCGTGGCGAACGAGGGTGAGACGAGATGGTTGAGGCATTCGCCCGTACCCGCCGCGGTATACGGGCTGTTCGTCCAGGAGTGCGTCGGGCTCTTGCTGTCCCCCTCCACCTGGTGCCACTCGGACGGCGTCGTGCAGCCCTCGACCGAGGTCGTCCAGCCGTTGATGCCGTTCTCCATGTTGTCGAAGAAGAGGTTCGCCGAGGGCTGGGCGCCCGCGGTGCGCGGGGACGCCGCGCCGAGCGCGACCGCCGCGAGCAGGACGACGAGAATCGCGAGAAACGGTGTGAGTCGCTTGATCATCTCTCTCCCGGAGTCGAGGGCCGAGTGCGAAGCCTCACGCACGCGCATCCGTACTCCTTCCCAGGTACCCGCCCGCGGGTTCGCGAAACCTCGAGGACGTGCGGCGGCGGCCCGCCGTGGCC
>JACDAS010000021.1 GCA_013695295.1 Actinomycetota bacterium
TCGCGGGTGGCGCGCTGCCCGTATCGCTCTCGGACACGGTGTGCCTGCTGAAGGAGCACGGCCTCGTCGGCGTCGCGATCGCCGTCGCGCCTTGCCTCGATGGGGACGTGGAATGCGTGACCGCCGCCGCCGCGCTGGCCTGGGCGGCGCAGGCGGGATACGAGGCGATCGTCTGCGCGGTCGGCCCCGGCATCGTCGGCACCGGCTCGTTCCTCGGCCACGGCGCGCTCGCGGCGGCCGACGCCGCGAACGTTGCGTCGGCCCTGGGTGGCCGGCCGGTGCTCGCGGAACGCAGGTCGGAGGCGGATGAGCGCGAGCGGCACCGCGGCACGTCCCACCACACCCGTGCGATCCTCGCGCTCTGCCTCGGTGAGGTGCGGGTCGCCGAGGCCGACGCGGAGGAGTCGGGCTGGCGGGAGGCCTGCGCCGGGCTCCCGCTCGACCAGATGGGACGCGGGCCCGAGGAGGATCCCGCGTTCTTCGCGGCAGCGTTTGCGGCCGGGCGCCTGGCGCGACGACTCGTGCGGTGATGGAGAGCCGCCGGCTCGGGCCGGTCGTCGGGCTCGGCACCTGGGACACGTTCGACCGCGAGGTGCCGCTCGCGCGGGAGGTCGTGGGAGCCGCGCTTGACGCAGGCGTGCGCCTCCTCGACACGTCGCCGATGTACCGCGGTGCTGAGGCCTCGCTCGCGGCTGCGCTGCAGGGTCGCCGTGACGAGGCGCTCGTGGCCACGAAGGTCTGGGCGCAGACAGTGGAGGAGGGCAGGAACCAGCTCGAGGCGCAGCTCCGCTGGTACGGCCACGTCGACATCGAGCAGATCCACAACCTCGCGGCCTGGCGGGAGCAGCTCGCGTGGCTCGAGGTCGAGCGCGAGGCCGGCCGCGTCGGCCGCCTCGGCGTCACGCACTATTCCTCCGGCGCCTTCACCGAGGTCGCCCGAGCGCTCCGGACGGGCCGGTTCGAGACGGTGCAGCTGCCGTACAACCCGGCCGAGCGTGAGTGCGAGCGCGAGCTCCTGCCGCTGGCCGCGGAGCTCGGGCTGGCCGTGATCGTGATGCGACCGCTCGGGAAGGGCTCCTTGCTTCGACGCCCGCCGGGCCCCCGCGAGCTCGAGCCGCTGACCGGGTTCGGCGTGGAGACCTGGCCCCAGGCGCTGCTCAAGTGGGCACTCTCGGACCCGCGCGTGGATGCCGTCATCCCCGCGACTTCGCGGGCCGACCGGGCGAGGTCGAACGCGCTGGCGGGCTCACCGCCATGGCTGGGCCCGGAGGAGCGCCGCCTGGTCGAGCGCCTGGCCGCCGCCTCGTGATTCGCGCTGTGGGATAGGCACACCCAACCTCCTCCCCCACTGCGATCGTATCGGCGAGGGCCGCACCCGTGTGTGCCGCCTCTGGAGCGGATTTCGTCACGCGTTGGAGGCCGCGACCGCAGCAGCGGCACGCACCCGCGAGCTAAGGTCTCGCGGCCCGATGAAGATCGGCGTCGCCAGGGAGATCAAGCCGGACGAGTACCGCGTGGCACTGACGCCGGCGGGGGCGCTCGAGCTGGCCAGGCGCGGGCACGAGGTCCTCGTCGAGGCCGGCGCGGGAGAGGGCAGCGCCTTCACGGACGAGGCCTACCGCGGGGTCGGCGCCACGATCCTGGCGGTGGAGGACGTCTGGGCCCGTGCCGATCTCCTGCTCAAGGTCAAGGAGCCGATCGAGCCGGAGTACGCCCGGCTGCGCGCGGGCCTCGTGCTCTTCACGTACCTTCACATCGCGGCGGACGAGCCGCTGACCCGCGCGCTCGTCGAGAGCGGGATCACGGCGGTGGCGTACGAGACGGTCGAGACGGCGAGCCGCGCCCTGCCCCTGCTCGCCCCGATGAGCGAGATCGCAGGCCGCCTCGCCGCCCAGGCCGGCGCGTACTTCCTCGAGAAGCCGCTCGGCGGCCGCGGGCTCCTGCTGGGTGGGGTGCCCGGCGTGGCGAACGGCAAGGTGGTCGTGATCGGCGGCGGCATGGTGGGCTACAACGCGGCGCTGATCGCGCTCGGCCTCGGCGCCGAGGTGACGATCCTCGAGCGCTCGGTCGACCGCATGCGCTACCTCGACGAGGTCTTCTTCGGCCGCGTGAACCTGCTGATGTCGTCGAGCCTCCAGATCGCCGAGTCGGTCGCGGAGGCCGACGTGGTCATCGGCGCGGTCCTGATCCCGGGCGCGCTGGCGCCGAAGCTCCTGACCCGCGAGATGGTGAAGGGCATGAAGGAGGGCTCCGTGCTCGCGGACGTGGCGATCGACCAGGGGGGCTGCGCGGAGACCTCGCACCCGACCACGCACAGCGACCCGGTCTACGTCGTCCACGGCGTCACGCATTACTGCGTCGCCAACATGCCCGGTGCCGTGCCCATCACGTCGACGAAGGCGCTGACGAACGTGACGCTGCCGTATGTCGAGGCGATCGCCGACCACGGTCTGCCCGAGGCCGTCGCGCGCGACCCCGCGCTCGCGCGAGGCGTCAACATCGTGGACGGCATGGTCACGTACGAGGCGGTCGCCGACGCCCACGGCCTCGGCTACGTGCCGCTGCCGGAGGTCCTGCCGCTCGCGCCGGTCTAGGGTCCCGGTCGGGCTACTCGGCCGGTGGAGCGGGCGACGGCTTACGGGTCGGCGTCAGCTTCACGACCGTCCAGGTCACCACGGCGGCGATCGCGATCACGGCGAGGATGTAGCCGACGACGCCGAGCAGGCCGAGAACGGTCTCCACGGAACTAGAATAGCCGCGTGGCCCATCCGGAGAAATCCGTCCGTGTACCGGGCGCGCGCGTCCGCCGTGCGGCGTCCCAGGCCGCGTTGCGGCTCGGGACTCGCGCCCCGGGGGTCTACGGAGCCGACCGGGAGGGCCACTGCCGCGGGCCTGCGTGATCGTCCTCGACGCCGTGGGCGCCGGCGCGCTCCCCGACGCGGCAGAGTACGGAGACGAGGGCTGCGACACGCTCGGGAACGTCGCCCGCGCGGTCGGCGGGCTCGACCTCCCGAACCTGGAGGCGCTCGGCCTCGGCAACGTCGAGCCGCTCGAGGGCTGCCGTCCGCAACCCGGCGCGCCTGCCGTGGCGGGCCGCCTGGTCGAGCGGTCGAAGGGCAAGGACACGACGACCGGTCACTGGGAGCTGATGGGCGTCGTCACTCCGCAGCCGATGCCGACCTACCCGCACGGCTTTCCGCACGACGTGATCGACCCGTTCATGCACCGCACCGCGCGCGGCGTGCTCGGAAACCGCGCCGCCTCGGGGACCGAGATCATCCAGGAGCTCGGCGAGGAGCATCAGAGGACGGGTAAGTGGATCGTGTACACCTCTGCGGACTCCGTCTTCCAGATCGCGGCCCACGAGGAGACGATTCCGCTCGAGGAGTTGTACGGGGCCTGCCGGACCGCGCGCGAGATCCTGACGGGCAAGCACGCGGTCGGGCGCGTGATCGCGCGGCCGTTCGTCGGCGAGCCGGGCAACTACGAGCGGACACCGAACCGCCACGACTTCTCGCTCGAGCCGCCCCGGCCGAACTACCTCAGCCTGATGCGTGACGCCGGCGCGGCGGTGCACGGGGTTGGGAAGATCCACGACATCTTCGCGGGCTGCGACATCGACGAGGCGCACCCGACGAGATCGAACGTCGAAGGGATCACGACGACGATCGACCTGCTGCGCGAGCTCGACGGCGGGTTCGTCTTCACGAACCTCGTGGAGACGGACATGCTCTGGGGCCACCGAAACGACCCGGTGAACTTCCACCGCTGCCTCCAGGACTTCGATCGCCGCCTTCCGGATCTGCTCGAGGCGCTGCGGGCCGGAGACGTGCTGATCGTCACCTCCGACCACGGTTGCGACCCGACGACCCCATCCACCGACCACTCCCGCGAGCATGCGGTCTTGCTGGCATACGTCGAGGGCAAGAACGCGGCCGGCCGGATCCACGAGGGCGAGTTCGCGGACGTGGGGGCGACCGTGAACGCCTGGCTCGGTGGCAAGGCCCCCTCGCGCGGAATTCCCGGTACGCCGATCGTCGAGTCGTGAGCGGCGAGGGGCGCCTGGACGATCCCGAGGTCGTTCGGCGCGAGTACGCGACCGAAGCCGGGCTGCGGGCGCGGCAGTCGATCTACGGTGGGGTCTACGGCCCCGGCGCGTGGGACGTCGCCGTCGCGGCCGTCGCGGAGGCCCGGCCTGGGCGAGTGTTGGAGGTGGGCTGCGGCTGGGGCGAGTTCGCCGAGCGCGTGGAGCGGGAGGTAGGGGCGGAGGTGGTCGCTCTCGACCTGTCGCCTCGGATGGTCGAGCTGGCGCGCGAGCGCGGGCTGGACGCGCGGGTGGGCGACGTCGAAGAGCTGCCGTTCGCCAATGCCGACTTCGACTGTGCGGTGGCCAACTGGATGCTCTACCACGTGCCCGACCTGGATCGGGGCCTCGCTGAGCTGACGCGCGTGCTGCGACCGTGCGGACGGCTGGTTGCGGCAACGAACTCCAACCGCCACTTGAACGAGCTCTGGGCGCTGGTCGGCCGTGACCGAACCATAGAGGCGACCCGGTTCTTCTCCGAGAACGGCGAGGAGCGCCTGCGCGCGCACTTCCCCAGGGTGGAGCGCCGCGACGTCATGGGGCACGTCGTGTTCGAGAACGCAAGGGCCGCGCGCGGCTACATCGCGTCCTCGATCGCGCACAAGCACCTCGCCCCGCTCGTTCCGGACTTCGAGGGCCCTCTGCGCGCGACGCGGGTCAACACGATCTTCGTCGCCGAGAAAGCATGATCCGTCCCGCCGAGCTGATCGAGCGAAAGCGAGACGGCGGCGAGCTCTCCGCCGCCGAGCTGACCGAGCTCGTCCTCGGTTTCGCCCGAGGGGAGGTCCCGGACTACCAGATGGCGGCGTTTCTGATGGCCGTCCACTTCCGCGGGCTGTCCGCCGCCGAGACCTTCGTGCTGACGGACGCGATGATCGCGAGCGGAGAGACGATCGACCTTTCGGGTGCCCTTGGCCGCAAGGCGGTCGACAAGCATTCGACGGGCGGTGTGGGCGACAAGACGTCGCTGGCCGTCGGGCCGATCGTGGCGGCGTGCGGCGTCCCGTTCGGGAAGATGAGCGGCCGTGGCCTGGGGCACACCGGGGGGACGCTCGACAAGCTCGAGTCGATTCCCGGCTTCCGCGTCGAGCTGACGACCGAGGAGTTCGTGGCGCAGGTGCGCCAGGTGGGGCTCGCGATCGTCGGGCAGAGCGCAGACCTCGTCCCGGCGGACAAGCAGCTGTACGCCCTGCGGGACGTCACGGCGACGGTCGACAACGTCTCGCTGATCGCCGCGAGCATCATGTCGAAGAAGCTCGCGGCCGGGGCCGAGGCGATCGTGCTCGACGTCAAGGTCGGCGACGGGGCCTTCATGAAGACCGAGGTTGCGGCCCGGGAGCTCGCAAACGCGATGATCGAGCTCGGCCGTAGGGCCGGGCGCGAGGTCGTGTGCCTGCTGACGGACATGGATCAGCCGCTCGGTCGAGCCGTGGGGAACGCGCTCGAGATCCGCGAGGCGGTCGAGACGATCCGCGGGCAGGGCCCTCCGGACTTCACCGAGCTGGTGCTGGACGGCTCCGCGCAGCTGCTCGCGCTGTCCGATCTCGGGATCGGGCTGGAGGAGGCTCGCAGCCGAGCCGAGACGGTCGTTCGCGACGGAACCGCCCTCGCGGCCTACGAGCGGTGGATCGAGGCCCAGGGCGGCGATCCGAGTGTGTCTGCGCTGGAGCAGGCGCCCGCCGTACGGCCGGTTGTGGCGGAGCGAGCCGGCTTCGTGACCCGCCTGGGAGCCCTGGACGTGGGCCTGGCAGCGCTCTCGCTCGGTGCGGGACGGCGGACGAAGGCGGACGAGATCGACCACGCCGTGGGGGTCGTCTGCCTGCGCAAGCGTGGCGACCGTGTGGAGGCGGGCGAGGCCCTGGCGGAGCTCCACGCACGGAGCGAGGAGTCCGCGAGCGCGGCCCTGGCCGCCGTCGCCGGAGCCTACGAGCTCGCCGAGGAGGCACCGCCGCCGCGGCCGGTCGTCCTCGACGTCGTCCGCTGACCGACGCCTCGATCGAAGCCTAAGCCCCCTGCCGCCGCTCAAAACTCGTTTCAGAATGACGACTCGCCGATGGGGTGCGCTGGATACGGGCGAGGCTAGGACGCAGGGAGCCCCCGGCTAGGCTGGCCCGGTGCCGGAGCTTCCCGAGGTCGAGACGGTGCGCTCGCAGCTCGCTCCGCTCCTCGAGGGACGCCGGCTCGACCGCGTGGAGATACTCGATCCGCGGCTGACGCGACCGCACGACCCGGTGGTGGTCGCCGCCGAGCTGCAGGGCGAGCGGGTTGCCACCGTCGAGCGACGCGGCAAGTATCTGGTTGTTCGGTTCGAGAGTGATCGCGCTCTGCTGATTCACCTCCGGATGACAGGGGGACTCGGTCCGATGCCCGTCGGAGCGAAGGGCGAGGGCGAGGATCCGCATCGCCGGGCAGTTGTCACACTAGACAACGGATCGGACGTCGTCTACCGCGACGTCCGCCGCTTCGGTACCTGGCTGCTCCTCGAGTCGGACGAGCTCGCGAGCTACCTGGACAGTCGGCTCGGCGACGAGCCGCTCGGGCGGGGCTTCACGGCCAGGGCGCTCGCGAGGCGCCTCGAGGGTCGCCGCGCTCCGGTGAAAGCGGTTCTCCTCGACCAGCG
>JACDAS010000068.1 GCA_013695295.1 Actinomycetota bacterium
GGGATGCTCGCCGATCCGCTCCACGCTAGTGCCGCGCTCCGATCGGCACGGCCGTCACACCTAGGTTCCTCCTCTGATCGGCCGGCATGCCCGGGCTAGTCTAGGAGCGTGGGTCTCTTCCCCACGCGCTCGTCCGGTCAGTTCAGACGGATCACGGGCAGTGCCCGTGATCCTGACGCGGGCATCGCAAGCGACGCCCTAGAAGCCGTGCCCGCGCCGCTCCTTGTCCGCGCGGCCAGGCGCGAGCCGGTCGAGCGTACCCCGGCGTGGTTCATGCGCCAGGCCGGCCGCTCGCTGCCTGAGTACCGCGAGATCAGGAAGCGCCACGGCCTCTTCGACGTGTGCCGCCAGCCGGAGCTCTGCGCGGAGGTGACGCTTCAGCCCGTTCGCCGCCACGATGTCGACGCGGCGGTCATGTTCGCGGACATCATGCTCCCGGTGCTCGGGATGGGCGTCGACGTGCAGCTCGTCGAGAACGTCGGGCCGGTGGTCGAGCGGCCGATCGAGACGGCCGCGGACATTCGGCGGCTCCTGACGCCCGAGCCCGAGGAGTCCGTGCCCTTCATCCTCGAGGCGGTGCGACTGACGCGCGCCGAGCTGCGGGGAGATCAGGCGCTCGTCGGCTTCTGCGGCGGGCCGTTCACGGTGGCGGGCTACCTGATCGAGGGCAAGCCGTCGCGGGAGTTCCTGAAGGTGAAGACGATGATGTACCGGGAGCCCGTGGTCTGGCACGAGCTGATGGAGCGGCTCGCGAGCACGTTCGCCGCCTACGTCGCCGCCAAGGTGCGCGCTGGCGCGGACGTGATCCAGCTCTTCGATTCCTGGGTTGGGACGCTCTCGCCTGCGGACTACGAGGAGTTCGTCGAGCCCTATTCGAGGCGGATCCTGGCCGCGGTCGAGGTACCGACGATCCACTTCGGCACCGGCACCGCGACCCTGCTCGATCGGCTTGCACGGGCGGGCGGAGACGTGATCGGCCTCGACTGGCGGATCCCGCTCGACCGCGGCTGGGAGGAGGTGGGGCCCGAACGCGGCGTGCAGGGGAACCTCGATCCGGCCCTGCTCCTCGGGCCGTGGGAGCGCGTCGAGGCGGCTGCGCTCGACGTCCTGCGCCGCGCCGGCGGGCGGCCCGGGCACATCTTCAACCTCGGCCACGGCGTGCTCCCGGGCACCGATCCGGACGACCTCGGCCGCCTCGTCCGCCTCGTTCACGAGCAGACGGCCGCCTGAGCGACTCGGCGGTCATCCTGATGGCCTACGGCTCTCCGGAGCGGCTGGCCGACGTTCCCGCGTACTACGCCGACATCCGCGGCGGCCGGCCGATCCGCCCAGCGCTGCTCGCGGAGCTCGTGGAGCGCTACCGCGGACTCGGGATCGAGGACGGCTCGCCGCTGAACGCCGTCACGGAGGCGACGCGCGAGGCGCTCGAGGAGGACGTCCGACTCCCGGTCTTCACCGGGATGAAGCACTGGGCACCGAGGATCGCGGACGCTGTCGAGGCGGCGCTCGCCGGCGGTGCCCGGACGCTCGTCGGGCTCGTCCTGGCGCCCCACTACTCGCGTCTCTCGATCGCGGGCTACCGGAGCCAGCTCGAGGCCGCGCTCGCCGATCGCGCCGAGCTCCGCTTCGTCGAGAGCTGGCACGATCGCCCGGGCCTCGTCTCGTTCCTCGCCGACCGGGTCCGCGGCGCCGACGGCCATGTCGTCTTCACCGCCCACAGCCTGCCGGCGCGAATCCTGGACGAGGGCGATCCCTACCAGGAGCAGCTGCTGGAGACCTCCGCCCTGATCGCGGAGCGCGCAGGGCTCCGCGAATGGTCGTTTTCCTACCAGAGCGAGTCGGAGACAGGCGAGCCCTGGCTCGGGCCGGACATTCTCGATCACCTGACCGATCTGAAGGGTCGGGGCGTCACCCGTGTGCTCGTCTGCCCGGTCGGCTTCGTCGCCGACCACCTGGAGATCCGCTGGGACCTGGACAACGAGGCGCGCCTGCGGGCGGCCGAGCTCGAGCTCGGCTTCGCGCGCATCGAGATGCCGAATGCGGACCCTCGCTTCGTCTCGATCCTCGGCAACCTCGTCCGCGAGATGCTTGCGCTACCGTCGAAGGCGTGAGGCCCGGCGAGATCGCGATCGAGCGCGTCACGCGGCGGTTTCACGTGCGACCGAAGCAGAGCCGGACGCTCAAGGACCTGCTCGTGACGCGCGGGCGCCCACGCGGACAGGACGTGGTCGCGCTCGACGGGGTCTCCGCACACGTCGAGCCAGGTGAGGCGGTCGGCCTGATCGGCCGGAACGGGTCGGGAAAGACGACGCTCCTGCGCATCGTCGCCGGGATCATCAGGCCGAGTGCGGGGTCGGTCTCGGCCGGCGGGCGGATCGGGTCTTTGCTCGAGCTCGGCGCCGGCTTCCACCCGGAGTTCACGGGCCGCGAGAACGTGTACCTGAACGGCTCGATCCACGGGCTTTCCCGGCGCACCCTCACCGAGCGGATGGACGAGATCGTCGCCTTCGCGGAGCTGGAGCGATTCATCGACCTCCCCGTGCGCACGTACTCCTCCGGCATGTACATGCGGCTCGGGTTCGCGGTAGCCGCGCACCTCGAGGCCGACGTGCTCCTGCTCGACGAGGTCTTCGCGGTCGGTGACGAGGAGTTCCAGCGCAAGTGCTTCGGCAAGATCGCCGAGTTCAGGGGGCGCGGCGGGACGATCGTCTTCGTCTCTCACGACGCCTCCGCCGTCGAGCGCCTCTGCGAGCGCGCGATCCTGCTGCGGAGCGGCGCGGTCGAGCTCGACGGCTCGGCGCAGGACGCGATCGCCCGCTACCAGCGACTCCTGGCCGACGAGCGCGACCCCGCCGAGCGCGTGGCGGGCCTGCGGGAGTGGGGGAGCGGCGAGGTCAGAATCCTCGAGGCGCGGCTCCAGGGAAGCGAGGGTGACGAGCGCCGTCAGTTTCTGTCCGGGGAGCCGCTCCGAGTCTCGCTCCACATCCGGGCCGACCGCGCGGTTTCAGCGCCCCGGCTCTCGTTCGAGCTCCGAGACGAGGCCGGGTTGCTGCTCGCCGCCGGGGCGCAGGACACCGCCGAGCTCGGATGGGAAGGGTCGGCCGGCGAGTGCCTCTACCGGTTCGACGTCCGGCAGCTCCCGCTCGCAGACGGCCGGTTCCACCTGCGCTTCGGGCTCCTCGACGCCTCGGGGGAGCACCTCTATCACTGGCTGGACGACGCGGTCGACTTCGTCGTCTACGCGGCCGAGGACACCCGCGGCCCCGTTCGGCTCCAGGGCGAGTGGTCGAGGGAGGAGATCGCCGGCGCAGCACCAATGGGAACGCGATGACCTCTCGCTCGTGTCCCGACTGGCCGGCGCTGATGGAGCTCGCGCCGGACCTCCAGTTCAAGCACTACTCGATCCCCGAGGCGCAGCTCCCCGCGGAGGCCCTGATGCACCTGCCCCAGCTCCGCCTGGACGAGATCGAGATCTGCTGCGACCTCGAGCACAACGTCTTCAACCCGGACCACACCGACCCGGCGGTGGTCGAGGCGCTCCGCCAGACGCACTGGTACGACCTGCGGGAGTGGTCGACGACAGGGCCCGGGCGCGGCCTCCAGGCCCTGGACGGCTAGCGGCGAGGCACGGCCGAAAGGGCCGGGTCCAGGCCGCACTACCTCTGACACACCTCCGAGGTACCTCGGAGGTGTGTCAGAGGTAGCCGACTACCGCCGCCGCCGGCCCAGTAGCTCCCCGAGCGTCCGCGTGTTGACGACGTCGCCGGCCGTCGCCCAGCCTCGGCGCGCGGTCGCCACGCCGAGCTGCATGTTCCCGAGCCCGCGCACCGAATGCGCGTCGGTCGAGACCACCAGCGGCACGCCCGCCTCGACCGCCAGGCGGACGTGGACGTCGCGGAGGTCGAGCCGGTCCGGCAGCCCGTTCACCTCGATCGCGATGCCGGCCGCGAGCGCCTGCTCGAAGACGGCCTCGAGGTCGAGGGCGTTCTCGGGCCGATGGTTGATGATCCGCCCCTTCGGGTGGCTGAGCGCCGAGACATGGGGATTCGCGAGCGCCTCCAGGACGCGCCGCGTCAGCTCCCGCCGGGGCATCCGCTGGCCCGCATGGACGCTCGCCTGCACCCAGTCGAGCTCGGCGAGGATCGAGTCGGGAAGGTCGAGCCGTCCGTCCGGGAGGATGTCGCACTCGACGCCGCGGAGGATGCGGAAAGGCGCCAGCTCCTCGTTCGCCTCGACGATCTCGTGCCCCTGGCGGCGGAGGTCCTCGGGACCCAGGCCCGGCACGACGCGCACGTTCGGCGTGTGGTCGCAGATCGCGAGGTACTCGTAGCCGAGCCCCCGCGCGGAAGCGCCCATCTCGAGCACGCTCGCCTTCCCGTCGGACCAGGCGGTGTGGCAGTGGAGGTCGCCCCGGACGTCCGCGAGCTCGAGCAAGCGCGGCGGCTGGCCGTCGAACGGAGCCTCCCGAAGCTCCGGAGGGCAAAATGGGAGCCCGAGGGCGCGGAAGACACCCTGCTCGTCGGCTGCGTCCGGAAGCGGCTCCAAGGCCTCGACGTACGCGGGCGAGCCGGTCGCGCGGAGGAGGGCCGTCCCGAACCGGTGAGGCTCTGCGACGACAAGCTCGACCGGGACCCCCTCCACGGTGACGCCGACCGCCTGCCGGCCCGACCGTTCCACCACCGACACGATCTGCGGCAGCGTCTCGAACCGTCGCAGCAGCGGCTCGGGGTCGGCCGCCGCGCAGACGACCGCGAACCTCTCCGAGGCATCCCGCCAGCGGCGCGGGTCTCCGGCCGGTTCGCCGCCGAGCGCCCTTGCCAGCTCCTCGACGAGCGTCCGCGCCCGACTCAGGAGCATTCCCCGGCGCGGACGTGTCGGCTCGGGGCTCTCGAGTGCCGCGAGGAGCTTCTGCTCGGTCTTCGGGCCGATCCCCGGCACGCTGCGAAGGCGCCCTGCCGCCGCCGCCTCACGGAGCTCGGCCGCGGTCCGGACGCCGAGCGCGCGCCCGATCTCGACTGCTCGCCTCGGCCCGAAGCCGAGGTAGCGCCCCAGCCCGACGAGCTCGGGCGAGACCGTGCGCTCGAGCTCCCGCAGCTCGGCGATCTCACCTGTCTCGACGAGCTCGCCGAGGCGGCTCGCGATCCCCGGCCCGACCCCCCGGAGCTCGGTCACGCGCCCCGCACGGACGAGCTCGGCGACAGGGGCGGGCGTCGCGCGGATCAACTCTGCGGCCCGCCGGTAGGCACGCGAGGTGTAGTGCTGCGCACCGGCAAGGTCGAGCAGGGCCGCGAGAGCCTCCAGCCGCTCCGCGATCGCCGGGTTTTCGAGGTGCTCCTGCTCCGCCACCTGAGCGGTAGTGTCCCAGCGATGGCGTCGATCGTCGTCCCGTTCAGGAGTCCCGACGCCAAGCGCCGACTCGCCCCGCTCGGCGGCGACGTTCGGGCCGAGCTGGCCCTCGCGATGCTCGGAGACGTGCTCGCGGCGGCGGTCGCCGTGGCTCCGACGACCCTCGTCACCTCGGCAAGCGCCGTGGCCGCCCGGAGTCTCGCGACCTCCCTGGGCGCCGCGGTGCTGACCGAGCCCCGCGGAGGCCAGGGCGCCGCCGTGACAGCCGCGCTCGCGGCCGTCCCCGAGGAGCCCCTCCTCGTCCTGAACGCGGATGTCCCCTCCGTCCAGCCGCGCGACCTACTCGCGCTCCTCGGCGCGATTCCGCCCGGCGGGGTCGCGCTGGTCGCGGCCCTCGACGGGACGACCAACGCGCTCGCGCTCGCGTCGCCACGGCTGTTCGAGCCCTTGTACGGGCCAGGGAGCGCGGCGCGATTCCTCCACCACGCCGAGCAGGCCGGCCTCCAGGCGGGCGTGTCGCGGATCCCGAGCCTCCAGGACGACGTCGACACGGTCGAGGACCTGGAGCGGCTCGGGAGCTCGGCGGGCCCGCGGACGCTGGCGGCGCTCGGCGCGCTCCGAGTCGCCACCGCCTCGTGAGGGTTGCCGCGCTCTCGGGCGGCGTCGGCGGCGCGCGATTCCTCAGCGGCCTCGTCGACGTGCTCGATCCCGGCGAGGTCGCGGTGATCGGGAACGTCGGTGACGACGTCGAGGTCCTCGGGCTGCACGTCTCGCCCGATCTCGACAGCGTTCTCTACGCCCTCGCGGGAATCGCCGACGAGGAGCGCGGCTGGGGACGAAGCGACGAGACGTGGAACGCCCTCGAGACGGTCGCGGCGCTCGGCGGCGAGGCCTGGTTTCGGCTCGGCGACCGCGACCTCGGGCTCCACCTCGTCCGAACCCGGGCCCTCCGTGACGGGACGCCCCTCTCGGCGGTGACGGCCGACCTGGCCGCCTCGCTCCGCATCGAGACGCGGGTCCTGCCCGCGACGGACGACCCCCTGCGGACGCACCTGCTGACACCGGCGGGGCGCTTCGCCTTCCAGCAGTGGTTCGTCGCGCGCGGGCACCGCGACGAGGTCGACGCCGTCGAGTACGAGGGCGCCGGCGAGGCTCGCGCCGCGCCGGGCGTGCTCGAGGCGCTCGAGACGGCCGATCTGATCGTGCTCGCGCCCAGCAACCCCTACGTCTCGATCGGGCCGATCCTCGCCGTGGCCGAGATCCGGCTCGCGCTCGCCCGTCGCCGCGTTCCCGCCGTCGCCGTCAGCCCGCTGATCGGCGGTCGCGCGGTCAAGGGGCCGGCTGACAGGATGCTTCAGCGGCTCGCCGGCGGGACGTCCCCCGCCCACGTGGCCGCGCGCTACGAGGGGCTGATCGACGCGCTCGTGCTCGACGAGGTCGACGAGGCGGGCGCCGCGGAGCTCAGCGTCAGGCCGATCGTCACGCGAACGCTGATGCGCGACGTGAGCGCCCGCAGGCGGCTTGCAGACGCGACGCTCGAGGCAGCGGGGGCCCTGACGTGAGGGTCGCCCTCGTCGGCGGTACGGGCCCGTTCGGCCGGGCGCTCGCCGCGCGGCTGCACGCGGCGGGCCACGAGGTCGTCCTCGGCTCTCGGAGCGCCGAGCGCGCCCGCGACGTCGCCGCCGAGCTCGGTGTCTCCGGCCTGGCCAACGAGGACGCCGTCCGGGGGGTCGAGCTGGCCGTCCTCGCGGTCAACGCGGACGCCGTCCTCGACACCGCGCGGGAGCTCGCCGCCGCCCTCGACGAGACGCCGGTGCTCTCGGTCGCGAGTGAGCTTCGGTTCTCGAGCGAGGGCGTCTACCCCGGCCCCGACGAGCTCTCCCTCGCGGAGCGCGTTGCGGGCCTCGTCTCCGGCCCCGTCGCCGCCGGCCTCCACTCGCTCGCCGCCGCGAACCTCGCGGAGGCACCTCCCGACCAGGACGCCCTCGTGTGCGGCGACGACGACCGGGCGAAGGCCCTCGCGCTCGAGCTCGCGGGCTCCGTCGTCGCCGGCCGGCCGGTCGACGCCGGCCCCCTCGCGAGCGCCCGCGCCCTCGAGGGCCTGACCGCGGTGATCGTGAACGTGAACCGGCGCTACCGGGCGCACGCGGGCTTCCGGGTGACCGGCCTGCCATGAGCGAGGTCAGGGTGATCCCCGTCTCCGGGATCCCCGAGCTCGAGCAGGGAGACGACCTGGGGGCGCTGCTCGCGGCGCGCTGCGAGCTCCAGGACGGCGACGTCGTCGTGGTCGCCCAGAAGGCCGTCTCCAAGGTCGAGGGCCGCGTCGTCTCGCTGGTCGGGGTCGAGCCGTCCCCGCGCGCCCTCGAGCTGGCGGGCGAAGAGGATCCCCGCCACGTCGAGGTGATCCTGCGCGAGTCCGCGCGGGTGGTGCGAGCCAGGCCGCCGCTCCTGATCTCGGAGACTCCCCACGGCTTCGTCTGTGCCTCGGCCGGGGTCGACGCTTCGAACGCCCCTGGGCCAGACCTGCTCGTGCTGCTTCCGGTCGACCCCGACGCGTCCGCGGTGCGCCTACGCGCCCGGCTCCGCGAGCTGACCGGCCGGGACGTCGGCGTGATCGTCAGCGACTCCTTCGGCCGCCCCTGGCGGCAGGGCACGACCGATGTCGCGATCGGGACCGCGGGGATCGAGCCGCTCCGGGATCTCCGCGGCGTGCGAGACCGGGCCGGCTACGAGCTACGGAGCACGCAGATCGCGGTCGCCGACGAGCTGGCCGGAGCCGCCGAGCTCGTGCTCGGCAAGGTGCGGGGGATCCCGGCCGCGATCGTGCGCGGGGTCGACGTCCGCGGCGAGGGAACGGCGCGCGATCTCGTGCTGCCCGCCGAGCGTAGTCTCTTCCCGTGATC
>JACDAS010000084.1 GCA_013695295.1 Actinomycetota bacterium
CACCTTTGCGGATGTCGTCTAGAACGGCAGTCGTCACCGGCTCGAGCGGGCTGATCGGCTCCGAGACCGCCGCCTACCTCGACGCCCGCGGCTGGCGCGTGCACGGGGTCGACAACAACATGCGCCGGGACTTCTTCGGCGAGCACGGCGACACGAGCGCGAACCTGGAACGGCTGCTCCGGCAGACCTCCCGCTTCGCACACCACGACTTGGACGTCCGCGACCGCGCCGGAATCGCCTCACTCGTGGCCGAGACCCGGCCCGGGCTGATCGTGCACGCGGCGGCCCAGCCCTCGCACGACCTGGCCGCCTCGCGGCCGTTCGACGACTTCGAGGTGAACGCCGTCGGGACGCTGAACCTGCTCGAGGCAGCCAGGGCCTCGGCCCCCGAGTCCCCCTTCGTCTTCCTCTCGACGAACAAGGTCTACGGCGACGCGCCGAACGAGCTCGCGCTGGTCGAGCTCGAGACGCGCTTCGACTACGCCGACCCGGCCTACGCCGACGGGATCGACGAGACGCTGCGGGTCGACGCCTCGATGCACAGCCTCTTCGGCGCCTCGAAGCTGGCCGCGGACGTGCTCGTGCAGGAGTACGGGCGCTACTTCGGCCTGCCGACCGTCTGCTTCCGCGGCGGCTGCCTGACCGGCGCCCACCATGCCGGCGCCGAGCTGCACGGGTTCCTCGCCTACCTGGCGCGGGCCGTGCGCGAGGGCCTCCCCTACCGGATCTACGGCTACGGGGGCAAGCAGGTGCGAGACAACATCCACTCCGCGGACGTCAGCGCCGCGATCGTCGCCTTCGCCGAGAGCCCGCGGGCGGCGGCCGTCTACAACCTCGGCGGCGGTCGCGCGAACAGCGTCTCGATGCTCGAGGCGATCGGCCGTTTCCAGGAGCTCTACGGCCGCCGGCTCGAGTCGAGCTACGTCGAGGAGCCCCGCCGCGGCGACCACGTCTGCTACATCTCGAACCTCGCCCGCTTCAGAGCCGACTATCCGGCCTGGGAGCTGACGATGGGGCTCGAGGAGATCTTCGCGGAGTTCGCGGCGCAGCCCGTCGCGGCGGGGTAGCGGGTCGTGGAGGTCGCGCTCGTGGCGCACGGCCTGCCGCTGCCGAGCTCGAACGGCGGGCCGATGACCTGCTTCGCGATCCTCCGTCAGCTGCTCGACGTGGGTCACGCGGTCCGGGTTGTCGCCCTCTCCTACCCGGGCGACCCGTTCACCGGCCCCGAGCGCGAAGAGGAGCTGCGCCGTGAGGGGGTCGACCTCGCGGTCGTGCCCGTCGAGGACAGTGCGAGGCTCGACCCGCCGCCGCAGCTCGTGCGGCGCGTGCAGGCCGCCCTCGAGGGCGACGTCGCCTTCGTCTATCACTGGGACACGATCGCGGCCACCGCCGGAGTCGCCATGCCGAGGCTCGGAGTCGTGGACGATCTCTGGCACCACCCGAACCTCCTGCGCTGGCGCCACACGAGGCCACGCCGGACCCGCGCCTACGCGGCCTGGACGCTCGAGACGCTCCGCGGGCTCCGCCCGACCGCGAAGAGGCTCGTCACGCTGCTGAACGGCTGCCAGGCCTCCGGCAGCTTCCAGGCCGAGACGGCGGCCTGGCTGCGGCGGCGCGGGGCGGGCGGCTGTGAGTACCTACCCGCGCCGCTCGCCGACGGCGGCGGGCCGGACTGGGAGCGGCGCCGGGTCGGGAGCGGTAAGCCGAGGATTCTCCTCGGGCCGAGCAACCTCGAGGCCACGTCGACAAGCGCGGGGCTGCGCCTGTTCGCGACCGAGGTTCTGCCAGCGCTCGAGCGGGAGCTCGGCCCCGAGGGCTTCGTCGTCCGGGTTGTCGGCGAGGGCTCCCCGCCTCCGGAGCTGGCGCGGCTCCTGCCCCGGCCGACCGTCGAGCTGACCGGCCGGATCGAGCCCGCCGACGCAGAGTTCCTCGCCGCGGACGTGCAGCTCGTGCCCACACCCTTTCCGCTCGGCAAGCGGGTGCGGATCATCGTCGGGTGGTCCTATGGCTGCTGCGTCGTCGCGACGGAGTCCGAGGCGGTCAACCTCCCGGAGCTCCGGGACGGCGCGAACGCGCTGCTCGGCGCGTCGGGCGCGGAGGTCGCCACGGCGCTCATCCGGGCGCTGCGCGACGAGCCGCTCCGGCGTCGGATCGCGCTCGGCGGTCGCGCCACCTACGAGCAGCGTTTCGCTCCGCACGCCGCCGCCCGGCCTATCATCGAGCGTCTGGAGGCACTCGCCCGCTCGCGCGAGGCCGTCGCGCCATGAGGCACATCGCGATCCTCACCGAAGCCCGCTCGTCCTACGGCTACCTGCGCCCGATCGCCCGGCTGATCGAGGCCGACCCCGAGCTCCAGTACTCGCTGATCGTCACGAATCAGCACCTGCTGCCGGACTTCGGCTACTCGGTCGAGGAGATCGAGCGGGACGGCCTCAACATCACCGACCGGATCTACATGACCCTCGACGGCTACACGCCTGCGACGATGGTCAAGTCGCTCGGGGTGCTCCTGCTCAGTCTCGGCGACGCCTTCGTGCGCCTGCAACCGGACTTCGTGCTCGTCCTCGGCGACCGTGGCGACAGCCTGATGGCCGCCCTTGCTGGCGCGCACATGAACATCCCGGTGGCCCACATCCAGGCCGGCGAGCGCTCGGGCAACATCGACGGCCTGACCCGGCACGCGATCACACGCTTCGCGCACGTCCACTTCGCCTCGGGCCCGGACGCGGCCGAGCGCCTGCGGCGAATGGGAGAGGACGAGTGGCGGATCCAGCTGGTCGGCGCACCGCAGCTGGACGAGCTCGTCCGCGGCGACGTCGCGCCGCCCGAGGAGATCGCCGAGCGCTTCGAGCTCGACCTGACCGAGCCGCTGCTCCTCGTCGTCCAGCACCCCGTGACCGAGGAGTACGGCGAGGGCGTCGAGCAGATGCGGGAGACGCTCGAGGCAGTCTGCGAGCTGCGCCACCAGACCGTCCTGATCTTCCCGAACACCGATGCCGGCAGCGACGACCTGCGGCTGCTGGTCGAGCGCTACCATCGCCCGTTCATGCGGCTCGAGCGCAACGTGCCGCGGCGCGTCTACGGCGGCCTGATGCAGGCGGCGAGCGCGCTCGTCGGCAACTCCTCCAGCGGCCTGATCGAGGCGCCGGCGCTCAACCTGCCCGCGATCAACGTCGGCGAGCGCCAGCGTGACCGCGCGCGGGCGCCGAACGTGATCGACGTCCCGCACAATCGCTCGGCGATCGCCGACGCGATCCGCCGGGCCCTCTCGGCCGAGTTCCGGGCGGGCCTCGCGAACGGCGACAGCCCCTACGTCTCGGACGGCCGGGTCTCAGAGCGGATCGTCGAGTTCCTGAAGACAGTCCCGATCGACGCGCGCCTGCTCCGCAAGCAGATCGCCTACTGATGGAGCGAGACCTCTCCCTCTTCACCGTGGGACCGACCGACTCGCTCCGGCTCGCGATGGAGAAGATCGACCGGAACAAGCACCGCGTCGTCGTCGTCGTCGACGAGGGCCGCGTGCTCGGCACCGTCTCCGACGGCGACGTGCGCCGCGCCTACCTCCACGAGCAGCTGCCGATCACGCCGGTCAGCCAGATCATGCAGCTGAACCCGCACGTGACCACGGAGACCGACCCGGAGCGGCGGCGTGCGGCCCTGCTCCGGGAGCGCGTGACCGTTCTGCCGGTCGTCGACGAGGACAACGTCCTCCTCGACGTCGAGCTCGCATACGAGCCCTTCGCGGACTAAGTAGCCCTAACGTGGCAGGACTGGCGAGGAAGGCGTGGCGCGCGGCGACCGATCCCCGCCGGACGCTGCGAGAGGCGACCGTCCTCGCGGACCTCCTGCGGCTGCGAGTGCGCTCGTCTCGGGCGCTCCGCCGGGCGAGGCCGCGCCCCGAGGAGCGGGGTGTCGCTCTCTTCATCAGCATGTCCGACCTCGTCTACCAGCTGAAGCTCGAGGGCGTCCTCGCGAAGGCGCTCCAGCTCGACGGCTACCGCCCCGTGGTGCTCACCTTGCGGAACGCACGCTGGGCCGAGCCGTACTACCGGGCCTTCGGGGTCCGAGACTTCGTCTACCCCGACGAGTTCCTCTCCCCCGAGCACGAGGCGGAGGCCGAGGCGGCCGCGGCCGACTACCTGCGAGGCGAAGTGAGCGTGCAGTCGCTGAAGGCCCTCGAGCTCCACGGGGCCCACGTCGGCCAGCAGACGCTCTCGAGCCTCTCGCGACGATTCCTCCAGGGCCGGATCTCGCTCGACGACCCGGAGGTGCGTGCGGCTCTCGAGGATGTGCTGGCCGAGGCGATGCGAAGCGTCCTCCGGGGCGAGGAGCTGATCGACCGGATCCGACCCGAGCTCGCGATCTTCAACGAGAAGGGCTACGCGGGGCTCGGCTCGATCTACGACGTCGCCCTGCAGCGCGGGACGAACGTGATCCAGTTCCTCCACGGCGGCATGCACTGGGCCGACGCGCTGATCTTCAAGCGCTACACGCCGGAGACGCGCCGCGTGCACCCGGCCTCCCTTTCCGCGGAGAGCTGGCGCCTCGTGCGGGAGCGGCCGTGGGGCGAGCAGCAGGAGCGCGAGCTCGACGAGGAGTTCGCGCTTCGCTACGGCAGTGGCCAGAAGCACCCGGACGCCGGCCTGCAGGAAGGCAAGCGGCTGAAGAGCGCCGACGAGGTGCGTGCCCAGCTCGGCCTCGACCCCGCGAGGAAGACGGTCGTGCTCTTCTCACACCTCCTCTGGGACGCGAACCTCTTCTTCGGCGACGACCTGTTCGAAGACCAGGAGGAATGGCTCGTCCAGACGGTTCGCGCGGCCTGCGCGAACGCGTCCGCGAACTGGGTCGTCAAGCTCCACCCGGCCAACATGTACAAGGGCGGAAACGGCGAGCTGAACGACGAGGCGGCGATCCGCGA
>JACDAS010000098.1 GCA_013695295.1 Actinomycetota bacterium
GTGGGGTAGGGGAGCGCGCGGATCCGACCGAACAGCTCGTGGCCTGCCCGGCTGCCCTCGCGGGCGAGCTCGGCCGAGATGCCCGGGAACTGGCCGATGTCGGCCCCGGCGGCGAACATGTCCGGCTTCCCCGTTACGACGAGCCCGGCCCAGCTGCCCTCCTCGAGCTCGTCGAGCAGGCGCCGCAGCGACTCGAGCGCGTGCCTGCCGAACGTCGTCGGCCTCGTCTGGTCTAGCCCGTTGTCGATCGTGACGAGCGCGAACGGCTCCGCGTCGGGACGGCCGATGCGTTGAAGCCGAAACTCCGTCTCGCCCGGAGCGTCACTCTCAGCCGTCGAGGTCTTCCGGTCATCGCTCCTCGTCTTCGGCAGCTCGCGGGACATCCCCCTCCTTCGAAAGCGAGGGCCGAGGTTAGTCCATCGCGCCCTGCACGTCGCCATACTCGGATCCCGAGCATGCGCGACGAGGACTGGAGCGAGCACGTCGAGCGGCAGCAGGCCCGCTACCGAGACGGCGAGGCCCGGCTTCGCGACGCCTCCGACTCCGACGCGAGGCAGCGGCAGTTGACGCGCCTCGGCAACGCGGCCGGCGGCGCCGGCCTGGCCCTGCTGCTGGCCGGGCGGCCCGACGAGGCGGCGCAGTGGCTCGCCCGCGCCGCTGAGCGGTACCGGGAGAGCTTCGCGGACGCGCCTGCGGGGAGCTGGGGCAGGCCGATCGGCGCCCTGAAGGCTCGGCTGCTCGGAGGCGACTGGGACGGCGCCTGGCGCGAGGCGGAGTGGACACTCGCCACGGGAGCAGCCGACGCGGACTCGCCGATCGGTCGCTACGCGGCGAGCCTCGCCTTGCTCGTGCTCGAGCGCGACATCGAGGCGAGGCCGCTCGCGAGCTCGCTCCGCGAGCGCGCCGACTTCCCGGCAGCGGTCGGCGACGCGCTCGCCACGATCGCCGCCGGAGACCGGCTCGGCTACATCGACGCGGTCGAGCGCGTGCTCGAGTCGTTCGAGACACGGGAGGAGTACCTCGAGGACGTGCCCGTCGCCGACACTGTGATGGTGCTCCAGGCACTCGCTTCGCGCCGGGACCTGGCAGCGGAGCTGACCTCCCCGCTCCTCCCGCCGGGTTGACCGGCGGCGCCTATCTCTGCGGCGCCGGCGGGTGCGCGAGGGCGGTGAGCACGAGCGGCTCGGCGGTTGGATCCTCGCTCGCCTGGGCCTGCTCCAGGAACTCGGCGATCAGCTCGATGGCGGCCTCGATCGGCAGACGCACGATCACCTGCGCGCTCCTGAAGCGCCCCTCCGAGCCGAAAGCGGCCCAGCCGCGCTCGACCTGCTCGAGCATCGCGGCCTGAACGGGGTTCGGCGCCCTCGAGTCGAGCAACTCCGGCGCGACTCGGACGGTGCGGGCGACGGCTCGGTAGGGCTTCTCGCGACCCTGGTCTCCGTTCGCGAGCTCGATCAGGCCGGCCCGCAGCAGCATCCTGACGTGGAAGTGGAGGTGACCAGGGTCGACGCCCAGCCGCTCGGCGAGCTCGCGGTTCGTCAGCACCTCCTCGTTCTGGCCTCCGAGCGTCTCGAGGACCCGGAGCCGGAGGGGGTGCCCCAGCGCCTTCAGCTGCTCGGGCTGCTCGATCAGCAGGACGTCTCGTGCTGGACGTGCCTCGTCTTGCACCCTGGGCATCCTTACGTGCCTGAGCGGATTCTGTCGAGCTCTGCGGCGGCGGCCCGGTCGAGGATCGCCACAGTCTCCCCGCGCTCGGAGCGCACGAGGCTTGCCGGGACCTCGCGGGTAGGGGCCTCCGCGAACGCGCGACGAACGGCTTTCGCCTTGCCCGTGCCCACCGCGAGAAAGACGATCTGGGCGGCCCCGAGGAGCGCAGGCAAGGTGAGGGTGACCCGGTCGACGCCGGCCGCGGCCACCGGGAGGGCGAGCCGCCGGCGCTCGTCGAGGGCGGCGCTGCCGGGGAAGAGGGAGGCCGTGTGCCCGTCGTCTCCGATGCCTAGCAGGACGAGGTCGAAGCCGATCCCCCCGAGCGCGAGCTCGTAGCGCCGGGCGGCCTCCTCCGCGCCTTGCTCTCCCTCGATCCTGTGCACGGCGCGGGGCGCCCGCACGAGCCGGTCGAGTAGCGCCTCCCGGGCGAGGCGGAAGTTCGAGCGCGGGTCGTCCGGCGGCACGCAACGCTCGTCGCCCCACCAGAGGCCCGCGCGGCTCCAGTCGGCCTGGCGCCCGGCGGCGAGCTCGTAGGCCCGGCGCGGTGTCGAACCCCCCGAGAGCGCGATCTCGCAGCCCGCCCCCGCCGCCTCGGCGAGGCATTCTGCCGCGGCGCGCGCAGCGGCCTCGGCGTCGTCGGCGACGACGAGGCGGACGTCCCTCAAGGATTGCCGGCGGCCAGTTCCCTCGAGCGCTCCATCGCCGCCTGGATCGCGTTCAGGAAGGCCGCGCGCACGCCCGCGATCTCGAGCTCCCGAATCGCACGGATCGTCGTGCCGCCGGGAGACGTGACCATCTCGCGGAGCTCGACCGGATGCATCTTCTCGTCGCGCAGGAGCTTGGCGGTCCCGAACATCGTCTGGACGACGAGCTGGGTCGAGATCTCCCGGGAGAGGCCGAGCAGGATCCCGGCCTCGATCATCGCCTCGGCGAGCAGCGCGAAGTAGGCGGGCCCGGAGCCCGAGACGGCCGTGACCGCGTCCATGTAGGCCTCCGGGACCCGGGCGACCGCGCCGACGTGGGCCAGCGCCTCCTCGGCCAGTGCCAGGTGGCCTTCCTGGGCGTGGGAGCCGGCGCAGAGCCCGGCCATCCCCTCGTGGACCGTGGCCGGCGCGTTCGGCATCGCCCGCACGACCGGGACCGCGGGGGCGAGCCGCGCCTCGATCGCGGCGGTCGAGATCGCGGCCGCGACGGAGAGCACCGTCTGCTCGGCGGAGACGATCTCGTCGATCTCGCCGAGCAGCTGGTCGAGATCCTGCGGCTTGACGGCGAGCACGACGAGCTCGGCTCCCTCTACTGCGCTGGCGTTCGAGTCGGTCGCCGTGACGCCGAAGCGCTCGCGCAGCTCCTCGAGCCGTGACTCCCGGCGCGCGGTGACGACGATGTCGGCGGGCTGCCGCCAGCCGGAGCTGAGCAAGCCCGCGAGCAGCGCCTCGCCGATCCGTCCGGCGCCGAGAATCGCGATCCGCCGCGGCTCGATCGTCACGTCCGCGAGTCTAAGGCTTGATGTGCGGCGGCAGCCCTCGGCGCAGCGGCCGCGTCACTGGCAGCAGGCCGCGGCTCCAACCGGCCAGGAGGTAGACGCTCGCGAGACCTGCCCACTCCCCGTAGGCGTCCAGGAGCTCCTCGGTGTCGGAGGCCTCGGCCCTGCGCCCTCGCAGCGCCCCGCAGAGCCTCACGAGCCCGAGGTCGCCCACGAGCCCGCGCTCGGGCCGGCCGAGCCCTTCCAGGCAGATCACGCCGACCGACCACGGGCCCAGACCGCGCTCGCGCTCGAGGCGCTCCGCCACCGGCCCGGTGGGCAGCTCACGCAGCCGCTCGAGGTCGAGCTCCCGGCAGAGGCGGACCAGCGTCGCCGAGCGGCGCGCGTGGAGGCCGAGGGCCCGGAGCTCCGCGGCCGAGAGCCTGCAGAGAGCCTCCGCGGTCAGGGGCGCGTGCAGGCCGCCGCTCGCGGGCATCGCAGCCCGGACGATCCGCCGCTCGATCGCCCGGGCGCGGCTGCTTTCGATCAGCTGGCCGCAGAGGGCACGGACGAGCGCGTGCGCCACGGTCGGGAGTCGTAAGGGGCGCAGGCCGCGCAGCTCCCGGAGCGTTCGCGCGAGCAGCGAATCGGCCGCGAAGCGCCGCAGGAAGGGCGTGTGGTCGTCGTCGAGCGCGAGGACGAACCGGAGCCGCTCGAGCGAGGCCTCGCCTGGAGCCCGCAGGCAGACGATCCCGTCCGGAAGCTGCCAGGCCGCGACGTGCTCGAGGCGGCCGTCGACGTCGAGCAGAGCGGAGACGACTCCGTCGCGGACGATCCGGGTCGCGTCGCTCCGAAGCCCGCCGGAGAGCCGCAGCGAGTAGGGCCCGCGCGGCCGGATTCGCGTCTCAAGCATCTAAACCGAGCATCGCAGCTCGGGCGGTCGCGCAGTCAGGGATCCGAACAAGTCGGCGCTAGGGTCTCAAGGTCGTGGGGATGCGCTCGACGTGGGACGCGCTCGCCCGCGCGGATCCGGGAATCTACGTCGGCGATCCGGCGCGGGCGCTCGCCGAGCTGGAGAGCCTGTTCGGGCGCCTCGGGGCGGATCCTCGCGGCGGCACCTGCGTCGAGGTCGGCTGCGGGCCGGGTCGGATGACCGGATACCTCGCAGAGCGGTTCGACCGCGTCCTGGCGCTCGACGTCTCGCCGGCGATGGTCGCGCAGGCGCGAGCGCGCGCGTACGCCGAAGGGTGGGACAACGTCGCGTTCGAGGTCGTCTGCGGCGAACGCCTCGACGGCGTCGCCGGGGGCATGGCCGACGTCGTCGTCTGTTACCTCGTGCTGCAGCATCTGCCCGCGAGGCGACTCGTTGAGGCTTACCTGAGCGAGATCGGCCGCGTCCTCGCGCCCGCTGGAACGGCCTTTATCCAGCTGCCGGTGCTCGAGCCCGGCCTCGTCGCGCGCGCGTGGCGGCTGCTCCGATCCGCTGCGGTTCCGATCCACGCGCTGCTCGCCCGCGGGCCCGAGGCCTCGCCGGCACTGCGAGGCGTGCGGCTGAGCGGGTCGGAGCTGGGTCGCGCGATCGGGTCGGCGGGCCTGGGCGTCGGAGCGCGCGACACGGGCCCCGACGCGCCCTACCGCTTCAGCAGGGACGTCTTCCTGCGGCTCGAGCGGGCGTGACCGCGACCGCGCTCGCGATCTACGCGGTCTTGCTCGTCGCGGCCGCGGCTGCCGTCTGGCGGCATCCGATCGTCGCGCTCTACGCCTTCGTGGTCGGCCTCGCCGCGCACAACCTCGTCATGTCGCTCCTCTACGGCGCCGGCCTGCAGGGTAGGTCGCTCGAGGCCGTCCAGGCCTGGAAGGAGGCCCTGCTGGCGGTCGCGTGCGCCCGGGTCGCCTCCGACGCGTGGCGCTCCCGCCGGCTGCCCTTCCGCCCGGCCGCCGTCGACGCGCTCGCGGTGGCCCTCGCGGGAATCGTCGTCCTGTACGCGGTGATCCCGCAGAGCGTGCTTGGCGGCCGGGCCGGCGCCGAGGCGGTGCTCCAGGGTCTGCGGCACGCGCTGATCCCCGTCTCGGCCTACCTCCTTGGCCGATCCATCTCGCTCACGGCCGTGCAGCTCCGCGCGGTCGGGTGGACGATCGTGGCCGCGGCGGCGGCGGTCGCCGCGGGAGGGCTGATCGAGGAGTATGCAGTCACCGTCGAGTGGTGGAGGGAAAGCGGGGCGGTCGGGTACTTCAACGACCAGCTCGGCTTCGACTACCACGGCCCGGGCCGGCTGCCGGACAACTTCGCGTTCAACTCGAGCGAAGGGGTCTTCCGCAGGCTCGTCTCGAGCTTCGTCAGCCCGCTCGCCACCGCCTTCATGTGCGTCGTCGCGCTCCTGCTCGCGGCCTCGCCGGGGCTCGCGCCCGCGCGCCGCCGGGGCCTGCTCCTGGCCCTCGCCGCGATCTGCTCCGCTGGGCTGCTCTTCACGCTCTCGCGGTCGTCCATCCTCGCGCTGGCCGGCGGCCTGCTCGTGCTGGCGGCGGTACGGCGGCGCCCGCGGATCGCCCTGCTCGGCGCCGCCACGCTCGCCGCGGGGATCGCGTTCGCCGCAGCGTTCACGCACGTCGCGCCCCGGACGCACTTCTTCGAGGAGGACCTCGCCTACCAGCGCGAGCAGGCTCGGAGGAAGGGCGATCTTCCGTCGGGGAGCGGTGTGCTCGACACCGGTGAGCCGTCGATCAAGAGCCACCTGACGAACCTCCGGGACGGTCTCGAGACGGTCGCCCGCCATCCGCAGGGCTACGGACTCGGCAACGCCGGGGCGACTGCGTCAAGGTTCGACGTTCCGCTGAGAGCCGGCGAGTCGAACTACACGGAGCTGGGAGTAGAGACCGGACTGGCTGGCCTGGCCCTCTTCGTAGCCTGGAACCTTGCGCTCCTCGCGGCGCTCGGCAGGACCGCCCGTCGCGTCTCGGCGGAGGCGGTGCGCTGGGCAGCGGGTGGAGTGGCAGCCTCGCTGGCTGCCGTGCTCGCGCTCGCGATCCAGACGGACGCGTACGGCGTGCCATGGCTTGCGTACTGCCTGTGGTGGCTTGCAGGAGCGCTCGTCTCGGCCCCGTCGGAGGCCTCTGCTACCGTGGGTGCACGGACGGCGAAGGATCGTCCCGTGAGATCTCTGTTTCTCGGCTCCTCTTAGGCGGTTTCGAGTCAGTGGTCTCGAATCCAAACCAAGGAGTCGAAAACTTGTCAGATGCAACATTCCGCGCGCTCGGCGTGAGCGCAGAAGTCGACGGCGCGCTCGCAGCGCGCAACATCATTACGCCGTTTCGCGTCCAGGCGCTCGTCATCCCGGACGCGCTGACCGGCCAGGACGTCCTCGCGAAGGCCCCGACGGGCTCCGGGAAGACGCTCGCATTCGCGGTGCCGATCGTGGAGCGCATCCGCCCAGGGGGCGGGACACCCGCGGCCCTCGTGCTCGTCCCGACACGCGAGCTCGCCGTCCAGGTGACAGGCGACCTCGCGCTCGTGGCACGTCCCAAGGGCCTGCGCGTCGCCTCGGTCTACGGCGGCATGCCGCTCGGGGCCCAGGCCAAGCGGAGCAAGGACGCGGACGTCATCGTCGCGACTCCGGGCCGTCTGCAGGATCTCGTCGACCGCCGGCTGATCTCGCTCGAGCGAGTCTCGATCCTGATCCTCGACGAGGCCGATCGGATGCTCGACATGGGCTTCAAGCCCCAGGTCGAGAAGCTCGTCCGCCGGCTTCCACGCGACCGTCAGACGATGCTCTTCTCCGCGACGCTCGACGGCGAGGTGGCCGAGCTCGCGCGGGAGCTCACCCGCGATCCGGTGAGGGTCGAGGCCGAGCTGGCCGCGGAGGCGACGATCGTCGAGCACACCTTCGTCTCGGTGACGCCCGACAGCAAGCTCGACGCGCTCGTCCAGGCGCTCCAGGCCGAGCGGGGGCTCGCGCTCGTCTTCGTCCGCACCAGGCGCGGCGCGGACCGGCTCGTCCAGAAGCTAGCCCGCCAGAACGTCAGTGCGGTCGCGCTGCACGGGGACATGGCCCAGAACGCCCGCGAGCGCTCGCTGGCACGGTTCCGGGCCGGGACGGTCAACGCGCTCGTGGCGACTGACGTGGCCGCGCGCGGGCTCGACCTGGTCGACATCACGCACGTGATCAACTTCGACCCGCCCGAGGACGACAAGGGCTACGTCCACCGCGTGGGCCGCACCGGCCGCGCCGGGCGCGGTGGTAGCGGGATCACCCTCGTCCTGCCCGAGCAGCAGGCCGACGTCAGCCGGGTCGCGACACGCCTCGGCCACCGGGATCAGTTCGAGCGCGAGGGCATGCGGGTCGCCCCGGCGAGGCGCGTCTACACGAGCCGCCGCGGCCGCCGGTCACGCTGGTAGGACGCGGGTCGGAAGGTGACCAAGGGGTACGCGGAGGGCCCGGCTGCGGAGGAGGCCGAGCGGCGGCGCGACGCGCTCGAGAGCGGACACGCCCTGGACGAGGACGAGCCGCTGCGCGCGGCTGTCTACGGGGCCACGAGGGACGAGCCCGAGAGCCACTTCATCGGCTGGCGGGACGACCTCGACCCCGACCAGCTCTTCAGCTCCGGCAAGGCCTGGGGCCTGACCGTGCGCCGGGTGCCTAGAGGTTGAAGACGACGTAGCCCTCGCGCGCGACGCGGAAGCCGACGCGGGGAGCTGTTCGGTACCGGCAGGTGATGCCGTTCGTGGCCGAGGTGCAGCGGATCGGCCCGATGTCAACCGACCGGCCGTAACCGAGCCGGGTACAGGCCCCGGAGGGGACACAGAGGGGCCCGACGTCGCCGCGGCAGGCGCCGACCGTGACCCGGCGCCGGGAGAGCTGCACCTCCGTCGGGACCCAGTCCACATCGCAGCCTGCGGGTCGAGGCGGGCGCCTCGGCCAGGTGGTCTTCTGCACGTAGCACCCGACGAAGATCGGGGCCGTGGTGCTGCCCAGGCAGTCGATGTTGCCCGAGGGGCTGGTGAACTGGATGAACCGGGCCTGCGCGGGCACGGCGCAGACGGCCGCTGCGATCGCCGCAAGCGCGAGGATGCGGAGGGACTTCATCCCGGCATCATCGCATCGCCGGGCCGGTCGGTGCGCCAGGCTCCGGCTTGGCGGGGCTCCGGAGCCTGCTGTTTAAGGCACACCCAACCTCCTCCCCGCTGCGACGCTAGCTGCGAAAGACGCCGACGTGGGTGCCGACTTCGTGCCGAATCTGCGACGGGCGGCCCTGGCTCAGAGTGCTATACCTTCGGCGAGGTCGTGGCTGAAAGCACCTTTCGAGCTGAAGCACGGGCCGTCTGGCCACGCTGGGCGGCGCGATGCGTCGTCCTCAGCCCCCTAGCGCTGCGCTCGCCCAGTGCGCCCGGTCAGCGCCTGGTCGGTCCGAGATGAACCCCAAGACAGTCGAGCAGCTCGATCAGGTGACCATCCGCTTCGCCGGGGACTCCGGTGACGGGATGCAGCTCACCGGCGCGCGCTTCACGAGCGAGACCGCCCAGCTCGGCAACGACCTCTCGACGCTCCCCGACTTCCCGGCGGAGATCCGGGCCCCGGCCGGCTCGCTCCCCGGCGTGTCGGGATTTCAGATCCACTTCGCCGACCACGACATCCTCACGCCCGGCGACCAGCCGAACGTGCTCGTGGCGATGAACCCCGCGGCGCTGCGCACGAACCTCCGCGACCTCCCCCTTGGCGGGACGCTGATCGTGAACCGGGACGCCTTCACCGACCGGAACCTCGAGAAGGCCGGCTATACCTCGAACCCGCTCGAGGACGGCTCGGTGGCCGAGTACCAGGTGCATGCGGTGCCGCTGACCTCGATGACACTCGAGGCGCTGAAGGAGATCGACGTCTCGAAGCGCGAGGCCGAACGAGCGAAGAACATGTTCGCGCTCGGGCTGATGTCCTGGCTCTACACGCGCCCGCTCGAGGGCACGGTCGCCTCGATCGAGCGGAAGTTCGCGAAGCGGCCCGAGATCGTCCAGGCGAACGTGACCGCGCTGCGCGCCGGCTACGCGTTCGGCGAGACGACGGAGGGCTTCGCGACGCAGTACGAGGTCCGCCCGGCGCCGCTCCCTCCCGGCACCTACCGCAACATCACGGGCAACCAGGCGATCGCGCTCGGGCTCGTCGCCGCGAGCGTCCAGAGCGGGCTTGCCGTCTACCTCGGCGCCTACCCGATCACGCCCGCGTCGGAGATCCTCGAGACCCTCGCCGGCTACAAGCACTTCGGTGTCCGCACCTTCCAGGCCGAGGACGAGATCGCTGCCGCGGGCGCGGCGCTCGGGGCCTCCTTCGGCGGCGCGCTCGGGATCACGACCTCGAGCGGGCCGGGCATCGTCCTGAAGCAGGAGGTGATCGGCCTCGCGGTGACGCTCGAGCTGCCGCTCGTGATCCTCGACATCCAGCGCGCGGGCCCCTCCACGGGGATGCCGACGAAGCCGGAGCAGGCCGACCTCCTGAACGTCCTCTTCGGCCGGAACTCCGAGTCGCCCGTTCCGGTCGTGGCGGCGTCGACGCCGGGCGGCTGCTTCGACGCCGCGATCGAGGCCTGCCGGATCGCGCTCAAGTACCGGACGCCCGTCTTCTGCCTCTCGGATGCCTACCTCGCGAACGGCTCGGAGCCGTGGTTGATCCCCGACCCCGCGACGCTGCCGGACATCTCGACTGCCTTCGCCGAGCAGGCCGACCACGAGGGGGCCTTCATGCCCTACCTGCGCGACGTGCAGACGCTCGCGCGGCCCTGGGCGATTCCCGGGACGCCGGGGCTCGAGCACCGGATCGGCGGGCTCGAGAAGGCAGACGGCACCGGCAACGTCTCCTACGACCCGGACAACCACGACTACATGGTTCGCGTGCGTGCGCAGAAGGTGGCGGGGATCGCGGCGGACATCCCCGAGCTCGAGGTCGACCACGACGAGGGTGCCGATCTGCTCGTGCTCGGGTGGGGCGGCACCTACGGCCCGATCGCCTCCGCCGTCCGGAGAGTCCGGAAGACAGGCGGCAAGGTCGCGCAGGCGCACCTGACGCACCTGAACCCTTTCCCGGCGAACACCGGCGGCGTCCTGCGGAGCTACGACCGCGTGCTCGTCCCCGAGATGAATCTCGGCCAGCTCCTGAAGCTGGTCCGGGCCGAGTTCCTCGTCGACGCGGTCGGCTACAACCGCGTGCGGGGCATGCCGTTCTCGAGCGCCGAGCTCGGCGAGGCGATCGAGGGGCTGCTGTGAGTGGCTTCGGCTACCGGGCGACGAAGGACGGGACCGTGTTCGTCTCCTTTGGCGGCCGCGACGTGACGACCCTGCGCGGGGACGCGGCCTCCCGCTTCGCGGCTCGCGTCGAGGGGCTCGACGAGGCGGCGACGCAGCAGCTCCTCGCCCGAGTCACCGGCAACTTCAGGCGCGGGAACGAGCGCCGGTGAGCGGCGGCAACGGTCACGGCCCGCTCGTGCAGCTGTCGGCGAAGGACTTCAAGACCGACCAGGAGGTCCGCTGGTGCCCCGGCTGCGGCGACTACGCGATCCTCGCGGCGATGCAGAGCTTCATGCCGGAGCTCGGCGTGCCTCGCGAGCGGACGGTCTTCGTCTCCGGGATCGGCTGCGCCGCGCGCTTCCCCTACTACATGCAGACCTACGGGATGCACTCGATCCACGGGCGCGCGCCGGCGATCGCAACCGGTCTCGCGACGTCCCGGCCCGACCTGTCGGTGTGGGTCGTGACCGGCGACGGCGACGCGCTCTCGATCGGGGGCAACCACCTGATCCACGCGCTCCGCCGGAACGTCAACCTGAAGATCCTGCTCTTCAACAACCAGATCTACGGCCTCACGAAGGGCCAGTACTCGCCGACGTCCGAGGTCGGCAAGGTGACGAAGTCGACGCCCATGGGCTCGCTCGACTACCCCTTCAACCCCGTCTCGCTCGCGATCGGGGCAGAGGCGACCTTCGTCGCCCGCTCGATCGACACCGACCGCAAGCACCTGACCGAGGTGCTGCGGCGCGCCGCGACCCACCGGGGGACCGCCTTCGTCGAGATCTACCAGAACTGCAACATCTTCAACGACGGCGCCTTCGACGTCGTGAAGGAGCAGAAGGAGAACCAGATCCGGCTCGAGCACGGCCAGCCGATCCGCTTCGGCGCCGAGGGCGAGCGCGGGGTTCGGCAGCGCGCGGACGGCTCCTGTGAGCTCGTCGACGTGGCCGAGGCCGGCGCCCTGCTCGTCCACGACGAGCACCAGGTGCACTCGAGCCTTGCGTTCGCGCTCTCCCGCCTGGCGCACACGCCCGAAGGCCCGACCCCGATCGGCATCTTCCGCGACGTCGAGCGTCCGGTCTACGACGAGCTGATGGCCGAGCAGCTCGAGGCCGCCTCGGAGTCGCGTGGCAAGGGCGACCTCGGCGAGCTCCTGCACGCCGGCGACACCTGGACGATCGCCTAGCGTCGGCCGAGTTTCAGGTCAATCCTCTGTAGCACCCCCGGGTCCTGCGAGACTAGGCAGCATGGAGACAGCGACTTTTGCAGCGGGCTGCTTCTGGGGCGTCGAGGCGGCGTTCCGGCAGCTCGACGGCGTCACCGGGACCCGTGTCGGCTACATCGGCGGTCACGCCGCCGATCCGACCTACGAGGCCGTCTGCTCGGACACGACCGGGCATGCAGAGGCCGTCGAGGTCACCTACGACCCCGGGCGCGTCACCTACGAGGAGCTGCTCGACGTCTTCTGGGCCAAGCACGATCCCACCCAGGTGAACCGCCAGGGCTACGACGTCGGCTCGCAGTACCGCACTGCGATCTTCGTCAACTCGCCCGAGCAGCAGGCGGCCGCGACCTCGTCGCGCGACGCTCTCCAGCGCACCCTGACTCGGCAGGTCGCGACCGAGATCCTGCCCGAGACGCCGTTCTACGAGGCCGAGGACTACCACCAGCAGTACCTCGAGAAGCGTGGCCGCTCGAGCTGCCACGTGAATCTGCAGCCCGCCGGCTAGGCACTTCGCTTCCTAGACCTCGCGGTAGCGGGCCTCGGCGAAGCAGAAGACGCCGTAGGCGAGCAGGCCGACCGCGACCAGGCCGAGCAGCCACGGCCCGTGTGACGCATTGGCGAGCTTCTGGAGGGCGCCGTCGAGCCCGATCGCCTCCTTGGGGTCGTACTCGATCGCCGCCTTCAGGACGAAGATCCCGATCAGCCCGAAGACGACTGCCCGCGCGAGGAGGCCGACGACCCCGATCCGGGTCGCCCAGGGTCTCGCCTCGTCGCTCTTGTTCCACTGTTCGAGGAACTTCTTCGTGACCCCTCGGTACCCGTTGTACAGGCCGACACCGATCAGCACGAGCCCCACCAGCCCTACGAGCCAGGTCCCGGCGGGCCAGTCGAGCACGGCCGAGGTCGTCTTCTTCGCCTTGGTGTTCTGCGACTCCTGGCCGCCGGATCGCGTGAGCAGCCGGGCGGTGCTGTAGGTGAGCGCGACATAGACTGCTCCGCGGCCGGCGTAGCCGAGGCGCTTGGCGATCCCGGAGGCGCCGTCGTCGTCGTGCCCGCGGCGGCCGAACAGCGCGTCGGCGAAGCGCCACAGGGCGTAGCAGGCGAAGCCGAGCGCGAGACCGATCAGGAGCACCTTGCCGAAACCCTCGTCCGCGAGCGTCGCGAGCGCCCCTTGCCTGCTCGTGGCCTTGCCGCCGTCCCCGAAAGCGAGCCGCAGGGCGAGAATCGCGACGATCACGTACGACACGCCCTTGGCGATCAGCCCGATCCGGGCCAGGACGGTGATCCAGCGCGGATTCTCGGTCGGGCGAACGGAGGCGGGCAGGGTCGCTTCGAGGTTCTTCACCGGCGGCCTCTACCCAACCCGCGGATTCGGAATCTTAGGGCTTGGGGTCGAGCTTGAGCGCGGCCGAGTTGACGCAGTAGCGCAGGCCCGTTGGGCGCGGCCCGTCCTCGAAGACGTGGCCGAGGTGCCCCTCGCACTCCGCGCACTTGATCTCCGTGCGCTTCATCAGCCAGCTGCGATCGGTCTCTTCAACGACTGCGTCCGCGCTCGCCGCATCGTAGAAGCTCGGCCAGCCGCTGCCCGAGTCGAACTTCGTCTCGGACTGAAACAGCTCGGCCCCGCAGCCCGCGCAGC
>JACDAS010000102.1 GCA_013695295.1 Actinomycetota bacterium
CTTCCTCCGGCCGCTTCGATCTTCGTCCGCGCGGTGCCCGAGAACGCGTGGGCCGAGACCGAAAGCTTCTTCGAGAGCTCGCCCTGGCCCAGGATCTTCACGTCGATTCTCGTGTTCTTGATCACCCCGGCCGACACGAGCGCCTCGGGCGTGACCTCCGTGCCGTCCTCGAAGCGCTCGAGGTCACGCACGTTCACCGGGGTCGTCGAGGTGCGGAAGGGGCCCATCGGCATCGCGTCCTTCGAGGTCGAACCTCGCTGCTTGCCGACACGCATGTGGAGAGGCATCTGCCCGCCCTCGAAGCCCGCTCGCATCTTCCCCGAGCCCGAACGGGACTTCTGGCCCTTGATCCCGCGGCCCGAGTACCGTCCCTTGCCCGATCCGAGCCCTCGGCCGACGCGCTTGCGGTCCCGCCGCGGACTCGCGGGCTTCAGGTTCGAGAGGTTCAGCTCCTCAGCCATCGCGGCGCTCGTCCCGGCCACCCTCGACGGAGACGAGGTGGCTGACCTTTCTCAGCATACCGGCGAGCTGTGGGCTCTCGGCGTGCTCGACGGTGCGCCCGATCCGGCCGAGCCCGAGCGCGCGGAGCGTGCCCCGGTGGCGCTGGCTCTGCCCGATCTGGCTACGAACCTGCGTGATCCTCAGCCGAGCCATCAGCGCTCGCCCTCTCGCTCGCCGTCCTCGCGATCGCCTGTGACCGCATCTCGCACCTTGCCCACGGCGGCACCGGCTGCGTCCGCAGCCGTGCCGACCGCATCCTTCGCTGTCTCGACTGCCCGCTCGACGAGCCCTGGCTCAGTCGGCTCAGCGGCAGCTGGCTCGGCGGACCGGTCCGAGGCGCTCGCCGCGCTAGTCTCGGCCGGCTCAGGCGGCGGCTCAGGGGCGGTGCCGTCGTCACCTCGGCCCTGCGGTGGGGCGACCGACGGCTCCGCCGGTAAGGCCTGCTTTCTCGGAGTCGCGCTCACCGGCAGGACCTGGCTGATCGTCAGACCCCGGGCGCGCGCAACGTCGGCTGGACGACGCAGCTTCTTCAGCCCGTCGACGGTCGCCTTCAGCATGTTGATCGGATTCGTCGTCCCGAGGCTCTTCGCAAGGATGTCCCGGATCCCGGCCAGCTCGAGCACGGCACGCACGCCGCCGCCGGCGATGACGCCCGTTCCCTCGCTGGCGGGGCGGAGCAGGACGCGAGCGGCGTCCGAGCGGCCGAGGATCTCGTGGGTGATCGTCGTGCCGTGCTTCGGCACGGTGAAGAGATTCTTCTTCGCGTCGTCCACTGCCTTCGAGATGGCGAGCGGGACCTCGCGGGCCTTGCCGTAGCCCACGCCGACCCGGTCGACCTCGTCGCCGATCACGACCAGAGCCGTGAACGAGAAGCGACGCCCGCCCTTGACGACCTTGGCGACGCGGTTGATCTCGACGACCCGTTCCTTGAGCTCTCTGGTGTCGCGCACGTCGGCCGCCACTAGAAGACCAGTCCTCCCTCGCGCGCGGCGTCTGCGAGCGCCTTCACGCGTCCGTGGTAGAGGTAGCCGCCGCGGTCGAAGACCACTCGCTCGATCCCCGCCTTCTTCGCGCCGGTCGCGAGCAGCTTACCGACCTCGCCTGCCTGGTCGGTCTTCGTGCCCTTGAAGGAGCGCTTGAGATCGAGCCAGCTCGCGGCCGCGAGGGTGCGGGCCGCGCGGTCGTCGACGAGCTGTGCCGAGATCCCGCGATTCGAGCGGAAGACGACGAGGCGAGGCCGCTCGGCCGTGCCGGAGACCTTGCCGCGCACGCGCCGGTGGCGCCTCAGGCGAGCCTGGCGAACGTCAAGCACGCTTGCCCACCTTGCGACGCACGTACTCGCCCTCGTACCGGATGCCCTTGCCCTTGTAGGGCTCGGGCGGCCGAACCGACCGCACCTCTGCCGCCGTCTGGCCGACCTGCTGCTTGTCGATGCCCTTGACGACGACCTGGGTGGGCACGGGGACTTCGAAGGAGATTCCGGTCCGCGGCTTGATCACGACCGGGTGCGAGAAGCCGACGTTCAGCTCGAGGTCGGTGCCGCGGAGGGCCGCGCGGTAGCCGACGCCCTGGATCTCGAGCCGCTTCTCGAACCCCTTGGTCACGCCCTCGACCATGTTCGCGATCAGCGTGCGCGTGAGCCCGTGCAGCGCACGGTCCTGTCCGCGCTCGGTGGGCCGCGCAACGGTGATCTCACTCTCGGAGCGCTCGATCGTCATCCGCAGCGGAACCTGCTGGGTGAGCTCGCCGAGCGGCCCGTTGACCATCACGCGGCCAGGGTCGATCGCGACGTTGACGCCGGTGGGCAGCTCGATGGGTTTTCGTCCGATTCGACTCACGATTTCTTCCTCGTCTCTCGCAGTTCCCCGGCGGCGTCAGACGCTCACCAGATGAAACAGATGACCTCTCCGCCGACCCCTCGCTCCCCGGCAGTGCGGCTCGTGATCACGCCCCCCGAGGTGGACATGATCGCGGTTCCCATCCCACCCAGCACGCGCGGGAGCCTGTCCTTGCGGGCGTAGATCCGCCGGCCGGGCTTCGAGACCCGCTTCAGGTCGGTCAGAATCCGCTCCCGGTTCCGGCCGAACTTGAGCTCGACCACGAGCGAGTTGAAGCTCTCGCCCTGCTCGACCCGGAAGTCCTTGATGTAGCCCTCCTCCTTGAGCAGGCGCGCGATGTCCTCCTTCAGGCGCGAGGTGGGCATCTGCGTCCGGTCGTGCATCGCCTTGTTGGCGTTGCGGATCCGGGTGAGCATGTCGGCAATGGGATCAGTCTGCATACGTTTCTCCTCTATCTCCCGAGCGAAGCGACGGGACTAACCAGGCTGGTGAAAATGCGCGGCATTCTCACCAGGAAGACTTTGTCATGCCTGGGATGACGCCCTCGTGGGCGAGGTCCCGCAGGCAGATCCGGCAGAGCCCGAACTTCTTGAAGACCGCGCGCGGCCTGCCGCAGCGATTGCAGCGCGTGTACTGGCGCACCTTGAAGCGCTGCGGTCGCGCCGCCTTGGCGATCAGGGACTTCTTTGCCACCTACTGCTCCCTCCTCGACTCCGCAGCGAGCGGCAAGCCGAGCCCGCGCAGCAGCGCGAGGGCCTGCTCGTCCGTCTCTGCGGTGGTCGTGATCGCGACGTCCAGACCGCGGACCTGCGCGACGTCGTCGTAGTTGATCTCCGGGAAGATGATCTGCTCCCTGATCCCGAGCGAGTAGTTCCCACGCCCGTCGAATGAGCCGGGGCTCAGGCCCCGGAAGTCGCGGATCCGGGGCAGGGCGATCGAGACGAGCCGGTCGAGGAACTCCCACATCCGCGCTCCACGCAGCGTCACACGAGCCCCGATCGGCATGCCCTCGCGGAGCTTGAAGGCGGCGATCGACTTGCGCGCCCGGCGCACCTGCGCGCGCTGTCCGGCGATCGTCGTCAGCTCCTCGATCGCGCCGTCGAGCGCCTTCGCGTCGGTCTTCGCCTCGCCGACGCCCATGTTGAGCGTGATCTTCGAGACCCTAGGGACCTGCATGACCGAGTCGAGGGCGAGCTCCTGCTGGAGCTGGGGACGCAGCTCGCTCTCGTAGCGCTCCTTCAGCCGTGGCCGGTAGCCCTTCGCGGCCTTGGCGGCGGTCTTCGTCTTCGCGGCGGCCATCAGCGATCGATCTCCTCGCCGCAGTCGGCCCGTTTGCAGACCCGGACCTTCCGCTGCTCGTCCTTGACCTGCTTCACCAGCATCCCCACCCGAGTGGGTCGCCCGCAGGTCGGGCAGACGACCATCACGGTCGAGATCGGAAGCGGTGCGGCCCTTTCGATCACGCCGCCGGCTGACATCTGGGTGCCGCCCATCCTGCTCGCGTCGCGGAGCGGCTTCGGGCGCGTGTGCCGCTTGACGAGATTCAGGTTCTCGACGGTCACGCGGCGCGCCTTCGAGTCCGCCTGGATCACGCGGCCCTGCTTGCCGCGATCCTTGCCGCTCAGGATGTGGACGACGTCGCCCTTCTTGACCTTCATCAGAGCACCTCCGGAGCAAGCGAAACGATCTTCATGAAGTTCTTCTCCCGCAGCTCGCGCGCGACCGGCCCGAAGATCCGTGTCCCGCGCGGATTTCGCTGCCCGTCGATCAGCACGGCCGCGTTCTCGTCGAACGCGATCGAGGTGCCGTCCTCGCGTCCGAAAGGCTTCTTCGTGCGCACCACGACGGCCTGGACGACCTCGCCCTTCTTGACGGCGCCCTGCGGCGTCGCCGTCTTCACGGTCGCGGTGATGATGTCCCCGACCCGCGCGTAGCGGCGCTTCGAGCCGCCCTTGACGCGGATGCAGAGGATCTCGCGCGCGCCGGTGTTGTCGGCCACGCGAAGGCGTGATTCCTGCTGGATCACAGGTCACTCTCTTCGCAGATCGTGCGCGCCAGCCGCGAAACGCCCGCGTCGCAAGGACGCAGGGCGCGCTCGTAGCTGGAGGCTACGGGCGCGACTGAGGACGCCGCGAGGCGGAGCGTTGCAGCGCCCTGGCGTGTACGAGGTGTGATGAGAGAGACCGCCATTACTTGGCCGCCTCCACCACTTCGGCCAGTCGCCAGCGCTTGGTCTTCGAGATCGGGCGCGTCTCGACGATGCGGACGACGTCTCCGACCTTCGCCGCGTTCCGCTCGTCGTGTGCGTGGAAGCGCGTCGAGCGGCGGACGACCTTCTGGTAGCGGGGATGTGCCTTGATCGTGTCGACCTTGACCACGATCGTCTTGTCCATGGCGCTCGAGACGACGACGCCGCGCCGTTCCTGCGACCTGCCGCGCTCGGCTTCAGGCTTCGGCAGTCGGACGATCGGCTTCCGCGTGGCCGGCTGACCACGCTTCGGCTTCGATCGCTGGCGGCGCTCGCTGCGCGGCTGGCGCTTCTTCTTTCGCTTCGGCTCCTGCGGTGCCGGGGCGGCCGGGACTTCCGGAGGACTCACCGGGGCGGGGGCCTCGGCGGCCGCGGTGGCAGCCTCGAGGTCGGGGGCGGGCTCGCCTGTGACGCCCGGCTCCTCGGCCACCGGCGCCTCCTCGGAGGCCTCCTCGACCGGGGACTCGGACCCCTCGGCGGAAGCAGAAGTCACCGCGGGCTCGGGCACGGCCTCCGGCTCGGGCTCGGGCTCGGCAGCAGGGGCCGGCTCAACAGGCGCGACCTCGAGCTCGGCGGTGGCGGCGGCCTGCCCCGGCTCCTCGCCGGCGACCGCGCCCTCGGCGGCCTCGATCTCCTCCACGACGAGCGGTGCCTCGGCGGGCACGGCGGCGGCCTCCTCGGCCTTCTTGCGGGAGCGCTTCGGCTTCGCTTCGGCGGCCCCCTCGTCCGCCGGCGCGTCGGCAGGCTGCGCCGGCGCGGCGGCCTTCTTGGCCGCGCGCTTCGGCTTCACCTCGGCGGGCGCCTCGGCGCCGCTTTCGTCCCCGGCCTCGATCGGATCCTTCTCGTCTGCCATCAGCTCCTCCCCGCGGGGGTCTCGCGCTCGTGACGAAGGGTCAGCAGGCGCGCGATCTCGCGCTTGGCCAGCCGCAGGCGCGCGGGATTCTCGAGCGCCCCGGTCGCCGACTGGAAGCGCAGGTTGAACAGCTCCTGCCTCGTGTCGGCCAGCTTCTGGCGAAGCTCGTCGTCGGTCAGATCGCGCAGCTGCCTGGCTTTCATCGCATCTCCCTGGTCCGGACGTGGTGAACGGGCGCCGTGCCTGAACCACCGGCTGCGCTGCGCAAGCTTCCGGGCAAACACCTACATCTACACATCGAATGGGTTCCCTTCGCGGGTGACGATCTTGGTCTTCACGGCCAGCTTCGTCCCGGCCAGACGCAGCGCCTCGCGCGCGAGCGGCTCCGGCACTCCTGCGAGCTCGAACATGACGCGGCCCGGCTTGATCACCACGACCCAGTGCTCGGGCGAGCCCTTGCCCTTGCCCATGCGGGTCTCCGCGGGCTTCTGGGTGACAGGCTTGTCCGGGAAGACGTTGATCCACACCTTGCCGCCGCGCTTGATCTTGCGGGTCATGGCGATTCGCGCCGCCTCGATCTGGCGGTTCGTGATCCAGGCCGCCTCGAGCGCCTTCAGCCCGAACTCCCCGGACTGGACGGTCGTCTGGCCCTTCGAGAGGCCGGCCCGGCGGCCGCGATGCTGCTTGCGGAACTTGGTCTTCCTCGGCAGCAGCATCAGTTCTCGCCCTTGCTCTCCGCGGCTGGGTCGCCGGACTGGTCGAGCTTCGTCGGATCCTCGTGCTGTGTCTTCGGGGTCGTCGTGTCGGGCGCGTCGGCCACGGGCGCCGGCGTCGACTCGACTTCGGGGACGATCACAGGCTGCTCGCGTCCCTCGGCCGAGACCGCCTGCTCGTCGGTGCGGGGGCGTTCGACATTGTCCTGCCGCGGGCGCGGAGCACCTCCGCCAGGACGCGCACGGCCACCGCGGGCACCGCGACCGCTCGGGCCGGCGCCCGAACCTCCGCGGCGCTGGCGCACCGGGCCGAGCCCCTCCCGGTCGGTTCCCCGCTGTCGCGCGGTCTCGCGCGAGGCCGAGAGTCCCTCGGCCATCCCGCCGCGCCGCCTCGCCTGATCCTGGTCGCCGAGGCGCGCGTCCTTGCCGCTCGTGATGCCCTCGTAGCCGGCCGGCATGATCTCGCCCTTGTTGACCCAGACCTTGACGCCGATCCGGCCGTACGTCGTTCGCGCCTCCGTGAACCCGTAGTCGATGTCCGCCCGGATCGTGTGCAGGGGCACGCGGCCCTCCGAGTAGCTCTCGGAGCGGCTCATCTCGCCGCCGCCCAGCCGGCCGCCGCACTGGATCTTCACGCCCTGGGCGCCGGAGCGCATCGCCGAGGCGAGGGAGCGCTTCATCGCGCGCCTGAAGCTGACGCGGTTCTGGAGCTGCTCTGCGATCGACTGGGCGACGAGCTTGGCGTCGAGCTCCGGCCGCTTGATCTCGTTGATGTTGATGTGCACGTTCTTCTGCGTCATCGCGTGCACCTCGCGGCGCAGGGCGTCGACCTCGACACCAGACTTGCCGATCACGATTCCGGGCCGGGCCGTGTAGATGTCGATCGTGATCCGCTGCTTGTCCTTGCGGATCAGGATGTCGGACAAGCCCGCATGCGCGAGCTTCTTGTAGATGTGCTCGCGGATCTTGATGTCCTCGAGCAGGTAGCCCGCGAACTCCTTCTTGCTCGTGTACCAGTTCGACTTCCAGTCGTGGATGACGCCGACGCGCATGCCGCCTGGATGGACTTTTTGACCCATCAGCTCCCCGCCTCCTCGTCTACCTTCTTGCGCGTGATGCGCCTCCGCTTCGGCTTCTCCTCGGCCTTCGGCTCGGCCACGACGGGGGCTCCCCGGCGGCGCGGTGCCTTCGCCGGCTGCTCGCCTTTCTTGAGGCGGGGCGGCCGGGGTGCGACGGCTGCGGGATTCTCGGCCAGCAGCACGGTGATGTGGCAGGTGCGCTTGCGGATCCGGTTGACCCGGCCGCGCGCGCGTGCACGCCACCGCTTCATCGTCGGGCCCTCGTCGACGTAGGCCTGCGAGACGAGGAGCCGGTCGCCGAGCAGGCCGTGGTTCGCCTCGGCGTTTGCGACCGCGGACTTCAGCACCTTCTCGATCTCGCGTGCGGCCGCCCGGGGGGTGAACGCGAGCACGGTGCGGGCCTCGGGCACGCTGCGCCCTCGGATGTGCTCGGTCACGAGCCGGGCCTTGCGCGCGGACACGCGCACGCGCTTGGCCTGCGCGCGGACCTCCTGCGCAGTCTCGGGAGCAGCGGCCATCAGCGCTTCTTCACCTGGGTCTGGCGATCGCCGGCGTGGCCGCGGAAGATCCGCGTGGGCGCGAACTCGCCGAGCTTGTGGCCGACCATCTGCTCGGTGACGAAGACCGGCACGTGCTTACGCCCGTCGTGGACGGCGATCGTGTGGCCGACCATCTCGGGGAAGATGGTCGAGGAGCGCGACCAGGTTCGGATCATCCGCTTCGAGCCGGAGGTGTTCATCTCCTCGATCCTGTGCATGAGCCGCTCCTCGACGAACGGCCCTTTCTTAGAAGACCTGCTCATAGCCTCTCTTCTCAGCGTGCAGCGGAGGCGCCCGAAGGGCGTCGGAGTCTGCGCGGGTTCCAGGAAATCCGGAGTCTGCGCGGGTCCAGGTCATCGCTTCTCCTTGCCCCGGCGGCGGCCGCGGACGATCAGGCTGTCGGATTCCTTGTGCTTTCGGCGGGTGCGCTTGCCGAGCGTCGGCACGCCCCAGGGCGTCACCGGGTGGCGTCCGCCCTTCGACTTGCCCTCGCCGCCGCCGTGGGGGTGGTCGACCGGGTTCATCGCGGAGCCGCGCACGGTGGGGCGTTTTCCGAGCCAGCGACTCCGCCCGGCCTTGCCGCCCGTGACGTTCTCGTGGTCGACGTTGCCCACCTGGCCGACCGTGGCGCGGCAGGTGAGCAGGACGCGCCGGAGCTCTCCGGACGGCAGGCGCAGCACGCCGTACCCCTCGTCCTTCGCGACGAGCTGGATACCCGCGCCAGCGCTCCGGGCCATCTGGCCGCCGCGGCCGGGCTTGAGCTCGACGTTGTGGACGAGCGTGCCCGTGGGGATGTTCGCGAGCGGCAGGGCGTTTCCCGGCTTGATGTCGGCGCCGGGGCCCGACTCGACCATGGCCCCGATCTTCAGCCTCGCGGGGGCGAGGATGTACGCCTTGGCCCCGTCGAGGTAGTGGAGGAGGGCGATGCGCGCGGATCGGTTCGGGTCGTACTCGATCGCGGCGACCTTCGCGGGGACTCCGTCCTTCCTGCGCTTGAAGTCGACGATGCGGTAGCGGCGCTTGTGGCCCCCACCCTGGTGGCGAGTGGTAATGCGGCCGCGGTTGTTCCGCCCGGCCCGCTTCTTCAGCGGTTCGGTGAGGCTCTTCTCCGGCTCGGTCTTCGTGACCTCCTCGAAGGTCGAGACGGTCATGAAGCGGCGTCCCGGCGAAGTCGGCTTGTAGCGGCGGATCGCCACTAGTGCTCCGTCCCGGAAGTTCGGTGATGACCCTGGCGGGTGCAAAGCAAGTCGATCAAGGACGCAGGGAGCGCCCATACGCCGTTCGTATGGGCGCGACTGAGGACGCCGAGCAGCGCCGCTTTGCGGCCGTCAGGGCGCGCTGCACTTTCGGGACGGAGCACTAAACCTGAGCCCCTTCGAAGATGTCGATTGTCTCGCCCTCGCGGACCTGGACGATGGCCTTCTTCCAGCCGGGGCGAATGCCCTTGGAGACCCCGCGGCGCTTCGGCTTCGGCTGCACCTTGAGGACGTTCACCCGCTCGACGTGCACCTCGAAGAGCTGCTCGACCGCCTGCCGGATCTGGGTCTTGTGCGCATCCTTGTGCACGCGGAAGGAGTACTTGCGTTGGCTGAGCATGCCGTAGCTCTTCTCGGAGACGACGGGGGCCAGCAGCACCTCGTTCGGGTGCAGGCTCATGCCGTTGCCTCCGTCGCGGCGGCCGCTCCGGCGCGCGCCTGGACGGCGGGGAGAGCGGCCTCGCTGATCAGCAGCGACCGCGCCCAGACGATCGCCGCGACGTCGAGCTCGGGCGGCGAGACGACGACGACGCGCTCGAGGTTCCGGAAGGACTTGACGAGGAGCTCCTCGTCCTCGGAGACGACCACCACGAGCGGGACCTCCTTGCCCCAGGTCTCGACGAGCGTCGCAGCGGCCTTCGTGGAGGGCGCGCCCGTGAAGGCCGACCCCTCGAGGACGCCCAGCGTCCCGGCGGCTGCGTGGCTCGTCAGCGCGGCCCGAAACGCCGCCCGTCGCGCCTTGCGGTTCACCTTCACCTCGAAGCTCCTCGGCCCCGGCGGGAAGGCGACACCGCCGCCCGTGAACTGCGGCGCCCGAATCGTGCCGGCGCGCGCCCGCCCGGTGCCCTTCTGGCGCCAGGGCTTCGCGCGGCCGCCCGCGACGAAGCCGCGGCTCTTCGCCGCCCGCGTGCCCGCCCGCGCGGCGTTCAGCTCCGCCCGGACCGTCTCGTGGACGAGGTGCGGCTTCAGCTCGGCGCCGAAGACCTCTGCGTCGAGAGCCGCGTCGCGCGAGCGCTTGCCGGACAGATCGAGGACGGGAGCGCTAAGGCCCTTAAGCGCGGCCACGGTTCGTGTCCTCCCGGATCTCGACCATCGCGTTCTTCGGGCCGGGGACGGCCCCCCTGACGAGGAGCAGGTTCCGCTCGGGCTCGATCGAGTGCACGCGCAATCCGAGCTGGGTGACGCGCTTGCCGCCGAGGCGCCCAGCCATCTTCATCCCCTTGAAGACGCGCGAGGGGGTTGCCGACGCGCCGATCGAGCCGGGCTTGCGGACGTTGTGCGAGCCGTGCGAGACGGGCCCTCGATGAAAGCGGTGTCGCTTGATCGTGCCGGCGAAGCCCTTGCCGATCGAGATTCCGGACACCTTGACCCGGTCTCCCGGCTCGAACACCTCGACCGTCACCGAGTCGCCGACGGCGAGCTCCCTGACGCCGCGCAGCTCGACGAGGTGCCGGTGCGGCCCGGTGCGGCCCTTCTTCAGGTGGCCGAGCTCGCCCTTCGACAGCTTCCGCTCGGCCACCGGCTCGTAGGCGAGCTGGGCCGCCTCGTAGCCGTCGGCCTCAAGGGTGCGAACGAGCACCACCGGGCAGGGCCCGGCCTCGATCACGGTCACGGGCGTGACGACGCCGCTCTCCTCGTCGAAGAGCTGGGTCATCCCGAGCTTTCTCCCGATGATTCCCTTCATTTTCGCTTCGCGAAAACGATATTTGGGTTGGGGTTAGTCATTCTCTTTCTCGGCCTCGAAATCAAGCTCGTCAGAGTTTGATTTCGATGTCGACGCCCGCCGGCAGGTCGAGCCGCATCAGCGAGTCGACGGTCTTCGGCGTCGGGCTGTGGATGTCGATCAGCCGCTTGTGCGTGCGGACCTCGAAGTGCTCCCGCGAGTCCTTGTCCTTGAACGGACTCCGGATCACGCAGTAGACGTTCTTCTCGGTCGGCAGCGGCACCGGCCCGGTGATCGTGGCGCCGGAGCGCGTCACCGTCTCCACGATCTCCCTCGCCGACTTGTCGAGCGACTGGTGATCGTAGGACTTGAGCCTGATCCGGATCTTCTGCTGGGCCATCTGAGGTCTGCCTCGCTCGCTACTTGACGACTTCGGTGACGACGCCGGCTCCGACGGTGCGCCCGCCCTCGCGAATCGCGAAGCGGAGTCCCTGGTCCATGGCGATCGGCTGGATCAGCTCGATGTCCATGTTCGTGTTGTCGCCCGGCATGACCATCTCCTGACCCTCCGGGAGCTTGATCGAGCCGGTGACGTCTGTCGTCCGGAAGT
>JACDAS010000338.1 GCA_013695295.1 Actinomycetota bacterium
GGGGGAACCCATGGTTCCCCCACGTTCCCCCTCCTTCGCCGCAGCGATCCATCCACCTTAGGGAGCCTCCCGCCGGGCAGAGCCCGGCTCCGGCGGCGGCTGACAGCGTCGAAACGAGCGAGCAACACGCAGGCTACGGAGCGCCGCACACCTCCTGGGCTGCGTGACGGAGGAACCGGACGCCGAGCTCGAGGTCGTCGACCGGCACGCGCTCGTCGGCCGAGTGGATCAGCCGGGCGGCGAGCTCCGCCTCCATCGTCCGCATGGGGAAGAAGCCGTAGGCGACCGTCCCGAAGGCGGCGCGAAGCCAGTGGCTGTCGGTGAAGCCGGCGACCACGATCGGCAGGGCGCGCGCGCCGGGCTCGGCCTGGGATACGAATCCCTGGACCGCGTCCCAGAGCGGGCTGTCCATCGTCGACCGTGTCCCCCCGTGGCCCTCGCGCCACTCGAGGTCGTACTCGCCCTCGCCGAGCCAGGCTCGGATCACCTGCTCCGCCTCGTCCTGGGTCTGCCCGGGCAGCAGGCGGCAGTCGACGGTCACGTCGCAGAGCGCGGGAATCACGTTTCGCTTGTTCGAGGCGGAGATGATCGTCGGCGAGAGGGTCAGGGTCAGCAACGGCTCGATCAGCTCGGCGAGCACCGGGTCGAGGTCACGCGCGCGGGCGAGCGCCTCGCCGGCAGGAGGCACGGAGCCCGAGACCTCCTGGAGCAGGGCCTCGAGCTCCGGCTGGAGCTGCGCGTCGGCCCGGAAGGCGCCCAGCCGCTCGATCAGAGGGGCGGCCTTGACGAGTGCGTTGTCGGCGATTGCCGGTATCGAGGCGTGCCCGCTCCGCCCGTGGACTGAGAGCCGGAAGGGCGAGCTCATCTTCTCGGCCGTCGAGCAGAGGTAGAAGACGCGACCGCCGAGCACCACGCGGTCGCCGGCGCCCTCGTTGACCGCGAAGTCGGTTCGGACCGCATCGGGATGCTCGCTACAGAGCCACGGGAGGCCGACCTGCACGCCCTCTCCGACCTCCTCGTCGGCCGTGGCAGCGAAGACCAGGTCGCCGGCCGGCTCGAACCCCTCACGCGCGAGCGAGGCGATCGCGACCGCGCTCGCCGCCACCTGTCCTTTCATGTCGAGCGCGCCCCGTCCCCAGACCTGGCCGTCCCGCAGCTCGCCGGACCAGGGGCCGACCGTCCACTCGGCCGGGTCCGCAAGGACGGTGTCCGTGTGCGAGAGGAAGAGCAGGCTGGGGCCGCCGCCGCTGCCGGGGAGTCGCGCAACGAGGTTCGCTCGCCCGGACTCGCGCGCGAGCAGCTCGCAGCGGACGCCGCTGTCTCCGAGGTAGTCGCGCAGCAGCTCGGCCGCGCGCGTCTCCTGCCCCGGCGGGTTGACCGTGTCGAGGCGGATCAGCCCGCGGAGGAGCTCGGTGACCTCGTCGCGGAGGCTCATCGTCGCCGGCCGACCGCAAGGACGTAGCCGCGCGGCTCGCGAACGGCCCCGTCGACCTCGAACCTCCGCCAGTAGTCGACGAACGCCTCCCGCACCTCGGCGAGCCGCTCCTCGGAGAGGCTCTCGAGGAACGCCGCCAGCGGCGGAGCGGCCTCGGCCATGAACCGGAAGACGGCCTCGGGCGATTCGCCCTCGAGAGGCCAGGTCCCGGGCGAGAGCTCGAGCTCGAAGGCGCTGCCGAGCAACCGTTGGAGCTCCGCGTCCTCGCCCCAGGCGTCGCTGTCGGCGGCGGGCGGCCGCTCCTGGAAGCGCTCGTAGAGGGCACGGAGCTCCGGCTTCGGGCGCCACGCGGTCAGGCCGAGACGGCCACCGGGACGGCAGACCCGGCGGAGCTCGCCGGCCGCTGCGTGGCGATCGGGCGCGAAGATGACGCCGAAGCACGACGAGACGACGTCGAACTCGCCCTCGTCGTACGGAAGCGACTGTGCGTCGCCGAGCTCGAAGTCGATCGCAAGCCCTTCCGCCCCCGCCTTCTCACGCGCCTCGCCGAGCAGGCGCTCGGAGATGTCGAGCGCCGCCACCTCGGCGCCGGCGCGCGCCGCGCGGAGCGCGACCTCGCCGGTGCCCGTCGCGACGTCGAGCCAGCGCAGCCGCGGCCGCGGCGCGAGGCTCGCCACCAGCTCGTCGTGGATCGGCCCGAACCGCTCCGCGATGCGCTCGTACTCGCCGAGTGACCAGACGTGGCTCAGGCGCCAACCCCCGCGTTCGTCGCCCACACCACCGCTCGGAGCATACTCCGGCAATGTCCGATCTCTTCGCGGACGCGGCGCGCCGGCGGCTGCCGGAGGTGGCGCCGCTCGCGCTGCGCCTCCGGCCGAGCACGCTGGAGGAGTTCGTCGGCCAGCGCCACGTCCTCGGCGAGGGCTCGGCGCTCCGCCTCGCGATCGTCGAGGATCGGCTCGGGTCGGCGATCCTGTACGGGCCTCCCGGCAGCGGGAAGACGACGCTGGCCCGCGTGGTCGCGCACGCGACAGGGGCGGAGTTCGAGGAGCTGTCGGCGGTTTCGGCCACAGTCTCCGACGTACGAGCCGTGCTCGCCCGCGCGCGCGAGCGACTCGGCGGGAACGGGGTGCGGACGATCCTGTTCCTCGACGAGATCCACCGCTTCAACAAAGCCCAGCAGGACGCGCTGCTCCCCGCCGTCGAGGAGGGGCTCGTGACCCTGATCGGGGCGACGACGGAGAACCCTTATTTCGAGGTCAACTCGGCACTGCTGTCGCGCTGCCAGATCTACGAGCTCGAGCCGCACTCCGAGGATGATCTCGCACTCCTCGTAGAGCGAGGGGCGCGCGCGCTCGAGGCGGGCGTCTCCGAGGAGCTCGCCGGGCTGATCGCCCGGCGCGCTGGCGGGGACGCGCGGAACGCCCTCAACATCCTCGAGCTCGCGTGGCAGACCGCGCGCGCCGAGGGAGCGGACCTCGCAGAGCGCCACGTAGACGCCGCAGCGACCAAGCGGCCGCTCCTCTACGACAAGGGCGAGGACGCCCACTACGACTTCATCTCCGCCTTCATCAAGGCGATGCGAGGATCCGACCCCGATGCGGCGGTGTACTACCTCGCGGCCATGCTCGAGGGGGGCGAGGATCCCCGTTTCCTTGCCCGGAGAATGGTCGTGCTCGCGTCCGAGGACATCGGCAACGCCGACCCGCGCGCGCTCGTGGTCGCGGTCTCCGCAGCGCACGCGGTCGAGCACGTCGGCCTGCCAGAAGTGCGCCTGAATCTCGCCCAGGCCGCGATCTATCTCGCGCTCGCCCCGAAGTCGAACGCCGTCTACCTGGCTCTGAAGGCGGCGATCGCGGACGTGCGCGAGCGGGGGAACGTGAGGCCGCCGAAGGCGCTCCGCGATGCCCACTACCCAGGGGCGAGGAAGCTCGGGCACGGCGCGGGGTACGTCTACCCGCACGACGACCCCGCCGGGTTCGAGACTGACTACCTGCCCGAGGAGCTACGGGGTCGGCGCTACTACGAGCCGCAGCGCGAGAGCGGCGAGGAGCGGCCCCGCGACCAGGCAGCCGGTGCCTAGGGTCGGCCCGTGAAGATCGTCTGCCTCGTCAAGCAGGTGCCGCGCCCGGCGGCGATCGAGTTCGATCCGGAGACGAAGACCCTGCGGCGCGAGGGAGTCCCGCTGGAGCTGAACCCCTTCGACCGCCGCGCCGTGCGCGAGGCAGTCGCGCTGCGGGGTCGTGAGGGCGGCGAGGTCGTGACGATGACGATGGGCCCGCCGGCCGCCGAGCAGGCACTCCGCGAGACGCTCGCGCTCGGAGCCGACCGGGCCGTGCACCTCTCCGATCGGGTCTTCGCCGTCGCCGACACGATCGGCACCTCGAGGACGCTCGCGCTCGCGATCGCGAAGGAGGGCGCCGACCTCGTCGTCTGCGGCCGAAAGACCGTCGACTCTGAAACGTGGCAGGTCCCGCCCCAGGTGGCCGCCGAGCTCGGCTGGCCGGTGCTCACCGGCGTGCTCTCCCTGAGCCGCTCCGACTCCGTCCTGCGGGTCGAGCGCGAGACGGACGAAGGCTCCGAGACGTATGAGCTAGATCTCCCCGCCGTCTGCTCCCTCGCGAGGGCCGACGGCGAGCCGGTTGCGCCGATCGAGGGCGCCGACAGGATTGCCCTCTGGACGGCGGAGGACCTGGTGACCGACCTCGTGCCGGACGACCGCCGGTTCGGCCAGCCAGGCTCCCCGACCCGCGTCCTCGCCGTCCGGGACGTCCCGAGCGAACGCGCCGGCGTGCTTGCAACCGGGCCCGAGGAGGCGGCCGACCGCATCGTTGCCCTCCTCGCCGAGCGCGCCCCCGCCCCAGGCTCGTGGGAGAAGCCGGCCCACGCCGCGGAGCTACCCGCCGCGCACTACGACTGCTGGACGATCGTGGAGCTGGTCGAGGGACGGCCGCACCGCACCTCGCTCGAGCTGCTCGCACGCGGCCGGACGCTCGCGGGCAAGCTCGGCGGCGCGAACGTCGCACTCGTGCTCGGCCGCGGGTGTGCCGCGGTCGCCGAAGGGCTGGGAGCCCACGGCGCCGAGCGCGTGCTGCTCGTCGACGATCCCGCGCTCGAGCGCTACCACCCAGACCTCTGGACCGCCGTCGTGGCGGAGGTCGTCCAGCGCGCACGGCCGCACGTGGTCCTGCTGCCGGCCACGGCCGCGGGGCGGGAGTACGGGCCGCGGGTCGCCGGGACGCTCGGGCTCGGCATGACTGCCGACTGTGTCGGCGTCGACATCGCCAAGGCGGGCCGGCTGCTCCAGTCGAAGCCCGCCTACGGCGGCGGCATCGTCTCGGTGATCCTGGGCTCGACGACACCGCAGCTCGCGACTGTCAGGCCGCGGACGTACGAGCCGCTCGAGCCCCGCGAGGACGCTGTCGCCGAGCTGATCCGGGTCGAGCCGCCCGCGCTGCCGCGGTCGGGCCCACGCCTGGTGGAGCGGCACCCTGATTCCGACGGCTACCGGCTCGACGAGACGGACGTCGTCACCGTGGTCGGGGCCGGAGCCGGTGCTGACGCGTTCGCCCGGATCGACCCGGCCGCGCGGGTGGCCGGCGCGTCGGTCGGCGGCACGCGTGACGCCTGCGGCGCGGGCTGGGTTCCCTGGAACCGTCACGTGGGCCTGTTCGGGAGAAGCGTCTCGCCGAGGCTCCTCGTTGCGATCGGGGTGCGGGGGGACTTCGAGCAGCGCGCGGGCTTCGGCAAGGCGGGGGTGATCTTCGCGCTCGACGCCGATCCGCGGGCGCCGCTCCTCGCGACCGCGGACGTGGCGCTCGCCGGTGACTGGCGAACCCTGCTCCTGGCGGTGCACGAGCGCGTCGCGCCGCACGTCTGATGCGGCTGAACCTGCACGAGTGGGGCGACCCGGCCGCCCCGCCGCTCGTGTGCCTCCACGGCGTCACCGCCGACGGAGCGCGATTCCAGCGCCTGGCCGAGGAGCGGCTCGCCCGGTTCAGAGTCCTCGCCCCCGACCTCCGAGGGCACGGCTTCTCAGACTGGGAGCCGCCCTGGGATCTCGACACCCACGTCGGTGACCTCCTGGAGACCCTGGACTCCGCTGGCGTCGAGCGGTCACCCATCCTGGGTCACAGCTTCGGCGGCCGGCTGGCCCTCGAGCTGGCCGCTCGGCAGCCCGAGCGGGTCGAGTGCCTGCTCTTGCTCGACCCCGCGATCTGGGTTCCACCGCCGATCGCCCTCGACCGGGCCGATCGCATCCGGCCGGACACGTCCTTTCGGAGCGTCGCGGCTGCGGTGGAGTGGCGGCTGGGCCAGGGCACTGCCCGCACTCCCAGACGCGTGCTCGAGGAGGAGCTCCCGAGCCACCTCGAGCAGGGCGACGACAGCCGGTGGCGCTTTCGCTTCTCGCGCAGCGCGGTCGTCGCGGCCTACGGCGAGCTGGCCAAGCCGCCGCCTCTCGAGCGAGTGTCCGTGCCGATCTTGCTCGTGCGCGCGGCCGACTCGGAGGTCGTGCCGGAGGTGCTGGTCGACGTGTTCGTGGCCTCGCTTCCGGCTGCGGAGGTGGTCGTGGTTCCAGGCGGCCACGTCGTCATGTGGGACGCCTTCGACGAGGCGGCCGACGCGATCCAGGCGTTCCTGGCTCGGTGCGCGGGTGTCCCGCCTGCCCCGGTCTAGAGGATCCGGGCGCCGAGAAGACTCGCGACGAGCTCGACTGCAAGCTGGGCAGTCTCGTTCTCGCGGTCCAGGATCGGGTTCACCTCCACCACCTCGAGCGATCCGAGAACCCCGGACTCGGAGATGAGCTCGCAGGCGAGATGGGCCTCCCGGTAGGAGAGGCCGCCGCGGACGGGGGTGCCGACGCCCGGCGCCACCTCGGGGTCGACGACGTCCATGTCGAGGCTCAGGTGAACGAAGCCCGGGCCGCTGACGTGCTCGACGGCCTCGCGAATCGCCCTCTCGATCCCGATCCGATCGATGTCGCTCATCGTCAGCACGAGAGCGTCGAGCTCGCGCACGAGGCTTCGCTCGGCCTCGTCGAGCGAGCGGACGCCCACGAGCGCGACCCGACCGGCCTCCACGGCGGGGAGTGGCCATGCGTCACTCTCGAACCGGGCGCCGCCAAGGCCGAGCGCCGCGGCGAGGGGCATGCCGTGAACGTTCCCGCTGGGGCTCGTCTCCGGCCGGTTCAGGTCACCGTGGGCGTCGAGCCAGAGAACGCCTCCCGGCCCGTGACGCGAGGCGAGGCCCCCGAGCGTGCCGAGCGCGATCGAATGGTCGCCGCCGAGGACGAGTGGGAGGTAGCCGCTCTCGTCCGCTCGCGCGACGTCCCGGGCCAGCTGCTCGCAGGTTCGCCTGATCTCCCCCAGGAACCGGGCCTGCTCGTCACCGACGTCTGCCGCTTCGGCCACGGCTGTCTCCACGTTGCCGAGGTCGATGACGCGGCGGCCGAGCGCCGTGAGCCTGGCGTCCAGCCCCGCATATCGGATCGCCGAAGGGCCCATGTCGACACCCCGGCGGCCCGCGCCGAGGTCGAGGCCGGCCCCGATGACTGCGACAGGCTGCGGCTGCGGCTGCTCGGACACCCGGCAAGGCTAGAGGCCGGCCACCCGCGTCCGCCTGCGCAGCGAGATGGCGAGGGCCGGAATCGAACCGGCGACACCACGGTTTTCAGCCGTGTGCTCTACCAACTGAGCTACCTCGCCCTGTAACCATGCGGGTTTGCGCCTGATTACAATCCAGCATCGTAGCGTCACTGCGCTTCGTCCCTCTCCGCATGCGCCCTACGCGAAGCCCGGGCCCGAGCCGGCGATCAGGAGGTGAAGTTGATCCGGAGCTCCTGGCCGGCCTGCGCGGAGAAGGTTGCCGCCGCGCTGCCGCCGCTGATCGCTACCGCGACGTTCCGGTAGGCGTCCTCGTAGAGGATGATGTCGCCCCGCCGCGCATCGGCGAAGGTCCGCGCGACGATCGCGTAGTACCGGTCGCCTCCGAGCTCGAGCTCGACCTGGTCGCCGGGCGAGAGCCCAACCTCCTCGAGGGTGGTCCGCCGCACGTTGAGCTGGATGTTGCCGAAGCGGTCGACGTACAGGATCGTCGCCCTGATCCTGCTCGTGCCGATGTAGGGCTCCGGCAGGTCGAGGCGCACGAGCGACGCCGGATCGAGCGCGGGGCCGAGCTGCTCCGGCGGGACGCCGAGGGCGAGATGGGCCGCGGCGGGCGAGAAGAGGTCGCGGCCGTGGAACGTCCGCGACACCGGCTCGACCGCGTAACGGCGGTTCGTCAGCTCGTGGGCCGCTGCGACGCCGCCGGCCCGCTCGGCCGCCGGCAGGAGGAGCCCGTTGTCCGGCCCGACGAGGATGCGCCCGTCGGCGCTCTCGAGCACGAGCCCGCGACGGTCGGTTCCGACGCCCGGATCGACGACGGCCACGTGGATGCCGACCGGCATGTAGGGCAGCGTGTTCGCGAGCACGAGCGCCCCCTCGAGGACGCTGTGCGGCGAGATGCCGTGCGTGATGTCGATGATCTCGGCGTCCGGGGCGATGCCCTTGATCACCCCGTGGCAGGTACCGACGAAGTCGTCCTCGAGCCCGAAGTCGGTCAGGAACATGATGAACATCAGGCTGACGCTATCCGTCCGATTGCCGCCACAAGGCCGCGGAGGTCGTGGGTCTCGGCCTCGGCGATCACATCGAGGCCGGCCTCCCGGGCGACGCGCGAGGTCTGCGGGCCGATCGAAACGGCAGGGATACTCCTCGCGACGGCAGCGAACGCCCTCGCGGCGGAGCCCGAGGCAAGCGCGACGACGTCGCCCTCGGGCGGGTGCAGGGGCCGTAACAGACGGGTTCGGTAGAGCGGCAGGAAGTCGGCCCCGAGCGCCTCGACGGGGCCCCGTCGCGCACCCTCGGCCGCCGCAAGGAGCACGCGGCCGGCCGGCTGCGGAAGCTCCGCCAGAAGACCTTCCTGCGTGGATATCGCCGGAACGATGCTTGGCTCGATGCCGTGCTCGCGGAGGCTCTCGGCGGTCCCGGGCCCGATTGCCGCGACCCGCGGCAGGCGGCCGTGAGGACGCCGGCGCGCGAGCTCGCGGGCCCCGTTCGGGCTCGTGACGACCACCCACGCGTATGGAGTCAGGTCGATCGGGTCGTCGCTCAGCGGCTCGATCTCGATCAGCGGGCACTCGACCACCTCGTGGCCAAGCCGCTCGAGTGCCTGCACCAGCGGCCCGGCCTGCGCACGCGCGCGAGTCACGATCACCCTCACCGCCGCGGCCGCCCGGCAGCGGCTGGGAAGGCCACACGTTCCCCTTCGAGGTTGACGCGTCTACCGGGGGCCCCGAAGCCCCCGCCTGCGGCGGACGCTAGCGGGCGCCGGCACACACGTGGGTGCCGGATTCGTGCCGGGGACGCACGCCCCGGCGATCGCGTCCCGGCGCGCTCACCTGCGAGCAGCGAGGAGCTCGGCCGCGAGCGCCGCCGGCTCGCCGCCCGCTCGACGCTCGATCCACCGGCCCTCCTCGTCGGCGAGCAGGGCCGTGAGGACGGTGCCGTCGTGGTGGGCTGCGACCGGGGCGAGACAGCCGCCCTGGAGCTCCGCCACACACGCGCGCTCGGCCTCGACCCGGCGGCGGGTCTCCGCGTCGTCGGCCCTGCCGACCAGCTCCTCCTCCCCGGCGCGCACCTGGAGCGCGAGCGCCCCCTGGCCCGCCTCCGGCAGAAGCTCCCCCGGCGGAAACCGCCGGCCGATCTCGGCCGAGAGGCCAAGGCGATCGAGGCCGCAAGCCGCAAGCACGACCGCGTCGAGGCCTCGCTCCCCGCGCTTGCGCAGCCGCGTGTCGACGTTGCCCCGTAGCGGTTCGACGCGCAACTCGGGCTCGAGCGCAAGCAGCTGGGCGCGCCGGCGCACGGAGGCGGTGCCGACCCGCATCCCGGGGCCGAGCTCCGCGGCGCCGCAGAGGGCGTCGCGCGGATCGTCCCGCACGAGGTAGGCGCCGACCGCGAGCCCGTCGGCGTCCCGCGAGGTCATGTCCTTCGCGGAGTGAACCGCGACGTCGATCCTCCCCTCGAGCAACGCCTCCTCGAGCTCCTTGACGAAGACCCCGCGTGCTCCGATCTCCCCGAACGGGCGCGTCCGGTCACGGTCGCCCGCGGTCGTGATCGGGATCAGTGCGAGCTCGAGACCGGGGGCGCGGAGCTCGGCGGCGGCCAGGGTCGCCTGCGCGAGCGCGAGCCTACTGCCGCGCGAGCCGACGCGAACGAGCACGCCTCATCGCTCCTCCTCGCCGAGCCCGAAGAGGTGCTCCAGGGCGTCGACGTAGACGGCCCCGGCGGGCGTGGCCGCGGCCTGTTTCACCCGCACCGTCGGCAGGTGCAGGAGCTTGGCAACGATCTGCGCGGTCACCGACTCGACGGCCCTGCGCTCGTTGTCGGTCAGGCGCTCGAGCCTCGCGTCCGCGCGCGCGAGCTCGCTGCGACGGATCTCCTCGGCCCGTGCCCGGAGAGACGCGATCGCCGGGACTACCTCGCGCGAACTCCGCCACTCCCTGAACCGCTCTGCCTCCTCGAGCGCGAGCGTCTCGGCGCGCGCCGCCTCGCGGCGTCGCCCCGAGAGACTCTCGGCGACCACAGCCTCGAGATCGTCGATGTCGTAGAGGTAGCAGCCCTCGAGGTCGTGGATCGCAGGATCGAGGTCGCGGGGGACCGCGATGTCGATCGCGAACAGCGGCCGCCCGCGACGCCGCGCCAGCGCCCCTGCGACCTGCCCAGCCGACACGACGAGCCCGGGCGCGCCCGTCGCCGAGACGAGCACGTCGACGGTCACCAGCTGGCGCGACACCTCGTCGAGCGTGATCGCCTGGGCCCCGAAGCGCTCGGCCACGGCGCGCGCCCGCTCCGGGGTCCGGCTAGCCACAGCGGCGATCCGCGCGCCCCGCGACGCGAGGCTCCGGGCGGCGAGCTCGCCCGTCTTGCCTGCCCCGATGAGCAGGACCTCCCGACCGTCGAGCGCCCCGAACACCTGCTGGGCCAGCGCGGCGGCAGCGGAGGAGACCGAGGCGGGACTCTCCGCGATCGCGGTCTCCGAGCGCACCTTCTTGCCCACGTGCAGCGCCTGGCGGAACAGACGATCGAGCACCGGACCCGTGGACCCGACCTCGAACGCCGACCGCACCTGGCCGAGGATCTCGCCCTCCCCCGGCACCATCGAGTCGAGCCCCGCCGCGACGCGGAAGAGGTGGAGTGCCGCCGCTTCGTCGTGAAGGCGATAGACAACGGCGCCGAGCTCGGCTGCGGCCTCCGCCGCCAGCTCGCGGAGCGCCTCGACCGCCCGGCTCTCGGCTCCGGTCGCGTCCTCGGCGGCAACGTACAGCTCGGTCCGGTTGCAGGTCGACAGGCAGACCGCCTCGGCCCGCCCCTCCCCGAGCGCGGCCGCAAGCGCGCCCGCGCGCTCCGGGTCGAGGGCGACGCGCTCACGCAACTCCACGGGGGCGACGTGGTGCGAGAGACCGACGAGGACGAGTCCCACAGGTCAGGAGAAGTGGGTCAACGGGAGGCCGAGGCGCACGGTGATCACGAGCAGGAAGCCGACAAGCGCGAGGTAGGCGGTTCGCCGGCCGCGCCAGCCAAGCTCGTAGCGAAGCAGCAGGTACGCGCCGTAGACGAGCCAGGTCAGCAGCGTGACCGCCATCAACGCGTCGAAGCCGCCCCCTTCCTCCCGAAGCCTGACGAGGCCGACGACGATGCCGAGCGTGAGGGCGGGCAGGGCGACCGCGATCGTCCGCCCGGTCAGCGTCTCGAGGGTCGCGAGTGCGGGCGCACGCACGCGCAGGACGCTCGCGCGGCGGCGCTTGAGCCCTCGCTCCTGCCAGAGATAGAGCGCCGCCAGCCCGGCCGCGAGCGTGAAGCCGGCGAAGGCCGCGAGGACGAGCCCCACGTGCAGCGCGAGGAAGAGGTCGGAGTAGCGAGGCCGCCCGCCGACGCTGGTGCCCCCGCCGAGGCGGGAGGTCAGGAAGAGCGCCGCCGCAAGCGGCATCACGGCGAGCCCGAGCAGGCGGTACCGAGGCCGGCAGCCCCAGATCAGGTAGGCGGTGACGACGAGCCAGACGAAGAGGTTCAGCGAGCCGGCCCACGTCGACCAGGGAAAGCCGTCCGCCCGGACGGCCTGCACGGCGAGCAGGCCGGTCTGCGCGAGCCAGCCGAGCCGGACACCCCAGGTCGCGAGCCTCCCGGCGAGCCCGGGGGTACGGACGTTGCCCGCGTAGGCGAGGACGGCCTCGCTGTAGGCGAGGAATGCCGGCCAGAAGAGGAGCTCAGCCAACCCCGATCTCCTGGCGCTCCGGTGCGCGCTCGGTCCCGGCCTCGGGCGCCGGATCCCGCTCGGCCGCGAGCCGTGCGATCTGCGCCACCTCGCGCTGCAACCGAACGAGCTTCAACCCGATGATCAGCATGTAGGCGAGGACGACCGCGAACACGACCAGGTAGGCGGCGGCCAGGTACTGGCCCTGCGTCATGCGAGCCGCTCCCGAAGCTCGCGCAGGGAGACGTCGAGGCGCTTCCCCGCGAGCTCGATGTGGTACAGCGCGGCGGCGAGAGTCAGCATCGCGGCCCACGCGACGCAGAAGGTGAAGAACATCGAGCCGGCCATCTGCGGGCCCTGCGACGTGAAGACCGTCGGGTGGATGAAGTCGTTCGCGAGTCGGATCGCCAGGAAGCTGATCGGGATCAGGACGACGCCGAACAGCGCGTACACGGCGCACAGGTTCGCGCGGGCGGGCCCCGGCTCGACCGAGAAGCGGAGCATGAAGTAAGCCGAGTAGAACAGGAAGAGGACGAGGAAGAGCACGAGCTGCTCCGAGCTCCAGGCCCACCAGACGCCCCAGGAGGCCCGGGCCCAGATCGAGCCGGTGATCAGTGTCAGCGCCCCGAAGATGACGCCCTGGTGAATCGCGACGTAGCTCTCGAGGTCTGCTCCGGGCGGACGTCGCCAGAGGTGGAGGAACGCCTTCAACGCGCCCCAGCCGAAACATGCGTAGGCGGTGAGCGCGATCGGGACGTGGAAGTAGAAGATCTTCTGCGAGATCCCCTGGTCGGCGTCCTCCGGGATCCAGAAGAAGATGAGCGCGATCGAGGCGCACACCAGCAGCCCCGCCGCGGCGGCGAGCGCCGGGACGGCGTTATTCCGTGACCACATACTCAAAAGAAGCCCAGGAAATGATCGCAAAAACGGCGTCGTACAGGGCGAGAAAGCCGAGGTAGCGGCCTCCGTCGTCGGCAACGCTCGCCCCGACGCCGCCGACCACGATCGGGATGGCGAGCGGCAGGAAGAGAAGCGGCAGCAGTAGCTCGCGCGCGCGGCTCGCGAGTGCCATCGCCGCGACGAGCGTGCCGACGGCGCAGATCCCGAGATTCGCGAGGGCGATCCCGGCCACCGTCTCCCAGTCGAGCGCGGAGAAAAAAAGCGCGAAGGCGGGAAGCGCGACAAGCTCGGCGACCCCGAGGAACACGATCGTCGCAAGCGTCTTGGCGAGCCAGATCGCGCTGCGGTCGCAGGGCGCGAGCAGCAGGCCGTCCAGCATGCTCTGCTGCCGCTCGGCCTGGAAGGCCCGGCCGAGCCCGAGCAGAGCCGTGAAGAGGATCGCGACCCAGAGCATGCCCTTGGCGGCGAGCTCCGCCGCGTCCGCCGGCAGCGCGAAGTGGAAGACGACGAGCGCGGAGACGACAAAGAGCAGGAGCGCCGGGACGGCGTCCCGCGCGCGCAGCTCGAGCAGCACGTCCTTGCGCGTCAGCAGCGCAACATCCCGGAGATAGCCACTCATGCGAAGGCGAGCCGGGCTGTTGCGAGCGCGGAGACGCGGTCCGGGTCGTGGGTCGCGACGACGAAGGTCCGCGCGCCCGCCAGATCCTTCAGCTCGCGGTCGAGCACCTCCGCGCCGCGGGCGTCGAGCGCGTTGTAGGGCTCGTCGAGCAAGAGCAGCTCCGGGTCGTGGAGCAGAGCGCGGCAGAGGGCGAGTCTTTGCAACATTCCCCGCGAGAAGTCTCCGGCACGGCTGCCCCGCTCCTCCCAGAGGCCGAAGCGCTCGAGAAGCATTCCCACGCGCGCCTCTCCGGCCGGCACGCGGTAGAGGCGCGCGAAGAGCGTCAGGTTCTCGAGCGCGGTCAGCTCGCGATAGACGAGCGGCTCGTGGCCGACGTAGCCGATCTCCTCGCGCCGCGCGCGGACCTCGAGCTCGCCCGACGTGGCAGCGGCCAGCCCGGCGCAGAGGCGCAGGAGGGTCGTCTTGCCCGAGCCGTTCGCGCCCGTGACGAGGAGGAAGCCGTCCTTCGCGAGGTCGAACGAGACCCTGTCCAGAGCGCGCTTACGCCCGAAGCGCTTGCCGAGGCGCCGGGCGCTGATCACGCGAGCGCGTCGCCGAGGACGAACGCGAGGAAGGCGAGGGCGATGACCCCGTTGGTCGTGAAGAAGGCGGCGTCGAGGCGGCGCAGGTCTCCCGGCCGGACGATCGCGTGCTCGTAGACGAGCAGCACCGCGACGACCCCGACTCCGACCCAGTAGAGGAGCCCGACAGGCAGACCGAGCCCGGCGACACAGAGCAGGCCCACGGTGGCGGCGTGCAGGATCCTCGCTGCGCCGAAGACGGCGCGCTCGCCGAAGCGGGTCGCCCACGAGTGCAGTCGCAGGCGCCGGTCGACCTCGACGTCGAGCAGCGAGTAGAAGAGGTCGAAGCCGGCGACCCAGACGGCCACCGCGCCGCCGAGCGCCCAGGCCTGCCAGGGCAGGTCGCCACGGATCGCGACCCAGGCGCCCACCGGCGCGAGGCCGTCGATCGCGCCCAGCCACGCGTGGCACAGCCAGGTGAAGCGCTTGAGATACGGATAGACGACGAAGGCCAGCACCGGGATCGGCCAGAGCCAGCGGACGAGGGGATCGAGCATGAAGGCGGCGAGCAGGAAGAGGCCGAGCGAGCCGATGCAGAAGAGCCCGACCTGCCAGCTTCGCAGCAGGCCGCTCGGGAGCTCGCGGCCCGCCGTGCGCGGGTTGGCAGCGTCGAAGCCGGCGTCGATCAGCCGGTTCAGCCCCATCGCGAGCGAGCGCGCTCCCACCATCGCGGCGGTGATCCACAGCAGGTCTCGGGCTCGCGGCACGCCGTCCACCGCGAGCAACGCGCCCACGTAGGCGAAGGGGAGCGCGAACAGCGTGTGCTCGACCTTCACCAGCGAGGCGAAGCGCCGCGGGTAGGCGACGGCCCCCTCGATCACGTCTGCCGGTGGTGCAGCTCGGCGCCGCCCGCGAGCAGCTCGAGCGCGTGGCGAAGCGCGGGCCGGAGCACCTCGAAGCCGTCACGACACCCGCCCGGCGAGCCCGGCAGGTTCACGATCAGGGTCGCGCCTCGCACGCCGGCGACGCCGCGGGAGAGGAGCCCGTGCGGAGTCTTCGAGCTCGCATCCGCCCGAAGCGCCTCGGCGATCCCCGGGGCGGGCCGTTCTAGCACCCTCAGCGTGGCCTCCGGCGTGACGTCGCGCGCGGCGAGCCCGGTGCCGCCGGTGGTCAGGACGAGCGCTGCCTCGGCGCCGAGCTCGGCGAGCGCGGCGGCGATCGCAGCGGCGTCGTCTGCGACCACACGCCTCGCGACCTCGTAGCCCTCGTCGATGAGCAGCTGCTCGAGGAGGTCTCCGCTCAGATCCTCCCGAGCTCCGGCGGCGACCCCGTCAGACGCGGTCAGGACGGCGGCCTTGGGGCCGCTAGTCAACCGGGACCTTCGTCTTCTCGACGAGGTGGACGGCCTCGATCCTCATCGACTTGTCGATCGCCTTCGCCATGTCGTACACCGTCAACGCCGCGACCGAGACGGCGACGAGCGCCTCCATCTCGACCCCGGTCTGCGCGGTCGTCTCGGCCGAGGCGGTCACGGAGACCCCGTTCTCGAGCACCTCGAGGTCGACCTCGACCACGCCGAGCGGTAGAGGATGGCAGAGGGGTATGAGCTCGCTCGTCCGCTTCGCGGCCATGATCCCGGCCAGCCTGGCTGTCACGAGCGCGTCGCCCTTCGGCAGCTCTCGCAGTCGCCGCGCCGTCTCCGGCGCCATCGTGATCGACGCGGCGGCGGTGGCCCGGCGGCGCGAAACGGGCTTGGCGCCAACATCGACCATGCGGACGCGCCCAGCCTCGTCCACGTGAGACAGCTCGGGCATCACGCTAACGATGGTACCCCGGCGCGCGAGCGCGACTCTCGTCGAGAGCGGCGAGCTGGGCCGCGATCCAGCCGTCGAGATCGTGCTCGTGGACGTGCGCGCGCAGCGCCTCGAGTCGGCGCCGTCGCTCGGGCCTAGGCAGCTCGAGCGCATGGTGAATCGCCGCCGCCTGGCCCGCGACGTCGAAGGGGTTGACGGTCAGCGCCCAGTCGCCGAGCTCCTCGTGCGCCCCGGTGTTCTCGGAGAGGATCAGCACCCCGTCGCGGCGGTTCACGAGCGGTGCCTCCTTCGCCACGAGGTTCAGGCCGTCGAAGATGGCGTTCACGAGCAGCGCGTCGTAGAGCTTGTAGGCGGCCACTGACTGCGGGAAGTCGTCGGCGATCCGCAGGTCGATGGGGGACCAATCCGCGTCCCCGAAGCGCGCGTTGATGGTCGCCGCGGCGCGCTCGATCGCCGCGAGGTAGTTGGTGTAGGCCGGGATGTCCTGACGGGAGGGGTCGAGGAGGGCGAGCATCACGACCTGGCCGTGCGCCTCGGGGTGGGCGTCGAGGTAGGCCGCGAATGCCCGGAACCCGCGGATGACGTTCTTCGAGGGATCGGTACGGTCTACGCGGAGGACGATGCGGCGATCTCCGTGGCGCTCGCGAAGCTCGCGCTCACGGGCGAGGACGGGCTCGGACTCGGCCAGCTCCTCGAACTCCGACGGGTCGACTGAGATGGGGCAGGCGGTCACGCGCGTCCGCCGCCCGTCGTAGTCGACCCAGCCCCCTTCGTCCTGGCAGGTCGCGCCCAAGAGCTCCTCGCTCGAGTGCATGAAGTTCCGGCGCCAGCGGCTCGTGTGGAAGCCGATCACATCGTTCGCGAGCAGTCCGTCGTGCACCGCGCGGCGCATCGCGGCGGGCAGGACGCGCCAGTAGTCCGGCTGCACCCACGGGATGTGAACGAAGTGGGCGAGCTTCGCGTCGGGGCGCTGTTCCCGGACGATGCGCGGCGCGAGGTAGAGGTGGTAGTCGTGGAAGAAGACACTCGAGTCCGGTGCCGCGTCGAGCTCCGCGACCACGGCGGCGGCGAACGTGGCGTTGACCGCGACGTAGCCGTCGGCCCAGGCACGGTGCAGCTCGTCGTCCAGGTCGGGGGCGTAGACGAGCCCCCAGAGGTAGTGCTGGAGGAACCAGAGCGTCGGATTGGAGATGACGTTGTAGTAGCGGTCGTAGGCCGCCTCGTCGTGCGCCACGAGCCTCAGGCGGTAGCGCGAGCCGTCGCGCGCTACCTCGTCGACGGAGGCCTCCCCGGCCTCCGCGGAGACAACCCGGTCCTCCTTGCTCATCGCGCTGGCGATCCACGTGACGTCGTGGAAGCTGACCAGGCTGCGAAGGGCGGTGACGAGACCGCCGCCGCCGCGCCGCGCCACACGGGCTCCCTCGTCGTCCCGACCGAACGACACGGGGCCGCGGTTCGAGACGACGATCAGCTTCCGGCGGGGTGCCGTCACCGGCGCAGACTATCTCCGGAGGTATGGCCAGACCTCACCGACGCCGCGATCAGCAGAGCCGTGTGACGAGCCCGGTGTCGACGTCGTACAGGAACCCGCCGACTCGGACGCGCGCGAGGTAAGGCCACGACTGGACCCGCTGGACGTCGGCGCGGACGGTCGCCTCCTGATCGCTCGTCACAAGGAAGGAAAGGCTCCGCGTGTCGGGCCCCCCGGCCTCGCCCACCGCCGTGTGCACGTCGTCTTCGCTTCCTGCCGCCATCCGGCATTTCGTGTGTGCGACGACCATCACGCGGTCGACGCCGAGCAGGTGAGACGCGAGCACAAGCGTCCGTAGGACGTCATCCGTGACGCGCGCGCCGGCATTTCGCAGGATCTTCGCATCGCCAGGACCGAGACCGAGCATCGCCAGGGGCTCGATGCGCGAGTCGATACACGTGAGCACTGCGAGCCCCCTCGCGGCGCGCGCCTGGAGCCCTGCGAGTCGGAAGTCCTGTGCGTAGGCCTGGTTCGCGGCAATCACGTCGGCGAACGTCTGATCGCCGCTCGGCACGGTCCCAGGGTCCAGCGGAGTCAGGCGGCCGCTACTACGGCCACGTCGGCGCCGGCCGTGTCCTGGTCGAGCAGGCGGTTGAAGAGCACAAGCCAGTCGCGGAGCAGCCGCGGCATGAGGAAGTGCTTCCGCACGAATTCCTTGCCGCGCAAGGCGCGGGCGCGCGCCGCGGCTGGGTCGCCGAGGATCTCGACGCACGCTTCCGCGCACTCGCCCGCGGAGTCGACGAGCCAGCCGGTCTCGCCGTCCTGGATCTGCGCGACGATCCCCCCGACCCTGCCTGCGACGGTCGGCCGCGTCTTCCACAGCGCCTCGGTGACGGTCAGGCCGAATCCCTCGCGGATCGACTTCTGCAGGCTGACCGCGGAGTGAACCTGAAAGGCGTTGACCTCGACCGCGCCGACGTTGTTCAGGTTCGAGAGGATGAAGATGTCCGGGTCGCCAGCCGCATGGGCGACCGTCTGGTTGTAGAAGTCCCAGCCCTCGGGATCGTCGTGGGCCATCGAGCCGACGAGCGCGAGCTGGACGCCGGAATGGTGCTCGCTCACCTGCCGGTAGGCGTCGATCACCCCGAGCGGGTCCTTCCACGGATCGAAGCGTGAGACCTGGGTCAGGAGCGGGCGCTCCACATCGATGCCGAACTGGTCGACGATGTACGCCGCGTCTTCCGGCGAGAGCGCCATGTTCTTCGGAGTCAGCGGGTCGATCGCCGGCGGCCAGATGTAAGCGGGGGGCATTCCGGTCGTCCGAGGCACGTACTCGTGGCGGTGAAACACGGTGGCGTGGTAGCGGCGGAGCGAGGGCAGCAGGAAGTCGAGCACGTCCTCGTTCGGAGTGGACAGATCGATGTGACAGCGCCAGATCCAGCGCGCCGAGGAGTCAGGGAACCGCTCGATCATCGCCGCCGGCTGGGGATCGTGCACGATCACGAAGTCGTGCTCGTCCTCGAAGCTCCGCGCGTTGTCAACGTTGTAGCGATGAAAGATCTCGCGCTGGCCGGCGGTCAAGCCCTGGGGATTCCCCTGGAGCGCGTTGTGGATCGTCTTCGTGGCGCTGAAGAACTCCTCCTGGCCGTGGATGATCCGCCACTCGACCTCGAGCCCGACGTCGCGCATGAGCGGGACGAGGGTGTAGTTGATCTCGGCGACCCCGCCGCCGAAGGCGGTGGCGGAGAGATGGACGACCTTGCGCCCGCGCAGTGGCTCGGCGAGGCGCTCGATCTCCTGCATCAGCCCGCGCGCGGTGATCGTCGCGTAGTCCGCGAGCGATTTGTGTCCGACGTTGACGAGGTTGAGCATGGAGAGCTGGGGGCCCGGCCGGGGCCGCGGCGAGAATACCCGGTCGAGGCTTGATGCGAAGTTCGGCCGCCGCCAGGGTCCTCGAGCCGGCATCCGGACCGGCGAGAATCGAGTCTCTAGCGCTCCAGCGACCTGACGAAGCGCAACCGCGTGCCGCCGTCGGGACGGCGCGCCACCTCGAACTCGTCGCTCAGCGCGCGGATGATCGCGATGCCGAGACCGCCTTCGTCAGGCTCGCCGTCGCCCTCCGCGCCGGCCAGCCGGGGCGGAGGGAAACCGGCACCGCCGTCTGCGACCTCGATCGTGATCCGGTCCGGGGCGAGCTGGTACACGATCTCCACGTCTCCCTCGCGCCCTTCCTCGTAGGCGTGCCGCACCACGTTCGAGCAGGCCTCCGTCAGCGCCAGCTTGAGGTCGCCCAGCACCTCGTCGGGCGCTCCAGAGGCCCGGCAGAGGCCCGTCAGGGCGAGGCGGCCGAGAATAATGAACTCGGCTCGGGCGGGAATCGTCAGCCGCACGGGGCGAGCGCCAAGGCTGGAGGTCCCGGCAGACGCGACGATCAACCCGAATTGGTCAAGTTCACGGAGCTTCGAGAGGTTCGCCAGACACAGTTTTGCCTCCCGGTTCCCCCTGAGGGCGATCTCCTAACGTCAGTTTGGGGACCGGCTTAGCGGCCGGATTCGGGGTCCGCCGGCCGCTCGTCGAGCCGCACCGGAACCT
>JACDAS010000145.1 GCA_013695295.1 Actinomycetota bacterium
GGCAGATCAGGTCGAAGGGCCCGACTCCCGCGTCGAGCGCGGTCAGGTCGCCGACCTCGAGCCTGTAGCGCTCGTCCGGGACGAACGGGCTCGAGGCGACAACGGCCGCATTCAGGTCGATCCCCAGTCCGCTCGCCGCCCCGGTCGACGCGCGGACCTCCTCGAGCAGGCCGCCCTGGTGGGCGCCGAAGTCGGCCACGGCGGCGCGCTCGAGCCGCACGCGCGGCCGGAGCCAGGGCAGCACCGCCTCGCGCGCGACCGCCCGCTGATAGTCGAAGTACGGCAGGCCGGTCGTGACCGTGCCGGGGGAGAAGAGGTTCGCGAGGCGGCCGGCCATCGGCGCTCCGCCAGAGCTTAAGACCCGGTTCGGAATGACGACTCGCCGACGCTCAGTGCTTCGTTCCGAAACGAGTTATTTAGGCTGCGCCGATGGACGAGGCCCGCTTCCGCCGCCTCGCCCTCGCCCTCGCCCTCGCCGGCGTCCTGCACGGGCTCGTCTACCTCCCGTTCGTGCGACCCCACCGCACCGACGACACGAAGAGCTACACGGATGCCGCCCACGCGATCCTGGACGGCCGCTACGCGACACCCCTGCCGCCGATCGACATCACGACACTCCGGATCCCGCCGGCGGCCCAGGGCGCGCTCGCGAACGACACTTTCCGCACGCCCGGCTACCCGCTGGTGCTGGCCGCGGCCGGGGGCGGGACCTCCGCTGCGTCAAAGGCGGTCGTCTTCTCGCTCCAGGCCGCGCTGATGGGTCTGTCGATCCTCCTCCTCGCACTGACCGCGCGACAGGTGGCGGGGCCGCGGATCGGACTTGCCGCCGCCGCGCTCTACGCGCTCGACCCGTTCTCGAAGCGCTACGTCGGCCTCGTCCTCTCGGAGACGCTGGCAGGAGCGCTGACGGTGCTGACCGCCTACCTGGCTGTCCTGGCCTGGAAGGGCGCCTCGACCCGGCTCTGGGCGGCCGCGGGCCTCGCCGCGGGCGCGCTCGTCCTCACCCGGCCGCTCCTCGCCCCCGCCGTCGCGCTGGTCGGTCTGGGGGCGGTGCTCGCCCCCGGCGTCGCGCGGCTACGCCTGACGAGGGCGGTCGCCGCGCTGGCGACGGCCGCCGCTCTGCTCGTCCCCTGGGTCGGCTGGCACACGGCGGTGACCGGCAAAGCCTCGCTGAGCAGCTTCGGGGAGGGCTGGAACCTCCTCCTCGCCGCGCACGGAGAGGGCCCGTCCCGCACGTTCGCCGACGTCTTCCACGACCGGGCCTTCCTGACCGACTTCCTCTCCGTCCACCGCTTCGCCCCGACCGCGGCCGAGCTCCGATCGGACCGGGATGCGCACGGGCGCTACCTGGCGCGCGCGGATGCCGAGCAGCGTCGGCTCGCAGAGGACCGCTACCGGGAGCGGCTCGGAGACGAGCCGCTGACCGTGGCCGCCGAGGTCGGCTACCGCGGGTACTTCCTCTGGATGGCGCACGAGGACTGGTACCAGCCCGGCTCGGGGGTGGGTCTGCTCCTGCTCCGGCTGGCCGACTGGGCCGTGCTCGGCCTGGCCCTGCTCGGAGCCGGCTTCGCGCTCGTCCGGGGGCCCGGCCCGGCGCGCGGGATCGTGCTCTTCCTGCTCGTCTTCACCGCCGTCAACGCCCTCCACCACGTCGAGGCGCGCTATTCGATCCCGGTGCGAGGGCTCTACCTCGCCCTCGCCGCGGCCGCAGCCTTGCGCCTCGCCGGGCAGGTTCGGGCCCGGGCGTGACGTACTCTCTTCCCGTCGAGCCGATGTCCACCCCGCTCCGCTCCGGGCCCGAAGCCTCGGGCTCCTCTCTCCCCGACTTGGGTCGCGTCCCCCCCGCGGCCGAGCAGGTCGCGCTGACCGTCGTCGTCCCGCTGTACGACGAGGAGGAGACCGTCGAGCGCCTCTACGCCTCGCTGACGGAGGTGCTGGAGGGCCTTGGCGGCACGTACGAGATCGTCGTCGTCGACGACGGGTCGACCGACGGCACCCACGCCGCGCTCGTTCGCCTGGCAGCGGGCGACCGGCGGCTGAAGGTGATCCAGTTCCGGCGGAACTTCGGTCAGACCGCCGCGATGGCCGCGGGCTTCGAGCACGCCCGCGGCCGCGTGATCGTCCCGATCGACGGCGATCTCCAGAACGACCCGGCCGACATCCCGCGCCTGCTCGAGAAGATCGAGGAGGGCTACGACGTCGTCAGCGGCTGGCGCGTCGAGCGCCACGACTCGTTCCTGCGCCGCTTCCCCTCACGGGTGGCGAACTGGCTGATCGGGCGGGTCACCGGCGTGCGCCTGCACGACTACGGCTGCACGCTGAAGGCCTACCGGGCCGATGTGCTCAAGGAGACGCGCCTCTACGGCGAGCAGCACCGCTTCCTGCCGGCGCTCGCCCAGCAGATGGGCGCGCGGATCACCGAGCTTCCGGTCGCCCACCATCCGCGGCGTCACGGCCGGTCGAAGTACGGCCTCGGGCGCACCTACAAGGTGATCCTCGACCTGCTGACGCTGAAGTTCCTCTCCGACTACTCGACGAAGCCGATCTACATCTTCGGCGGCACGGGCTTCGTGCTCTGCTTCGGCGGCGTCGTCGCGGGGGCGTACACGCTGTACGAGCGCTTCGCCAACGGCGTCTTCGTCCACA
>JACDAS010000147.1 GCA_013695295.1 Actinomycetota bacterium
GCGAAAGGACTCTGGTAGCCTGGCTCGAAAGACGGAGCCAATGGGCCTCGCAGCACGACTTCTGCAGCGCCCGGGTATCCGGTCGCAGAACGGGAAAGGAGCGGGGCTGGCCAGGGTCATCGCGTTCGCCAACCAGAAGGGCGGTGTGGCGAAGACGACCTCGACCCTGAATCTCGCCGCTGCCTTCGCGGAGGAGGGTCTCCGCGTTCTCTGCGTCGATCTCGATCCGCAGGGCAACCTGACGATGAGTCAGGGCCTGAACCCGGACGAGATCGAGCGCTCGATGTTCGACGTGCTCGTGCACAGGGTCCCGATCGGAGAGGTCGTCCACAAGCGTGAGATCGACCTAGCCGTCTCCTCGATCGACCTCGCAGGTGCGGAGCTCGCCCTCGCCAGCATGATCGGCCGTGAGCGCGCGCTCGAGAAGGCGCTCCTGCCCGTCAAGGGGGAGTACGACTACGTCCTGATCGACACTCCGCCCTCGCTCGGCCTCCTGACGATCAACGCGCTCGTCGCGTCGGAGGGAGTGATCGTCCCGGTCCAGTGCGAGTACCTCTCGCTGCGCGGCCTCGTCCAGCTCGAGAACACGCTCAGCATGATCCGGGAGAATCTGAACCCGCTCGTCGAGATCCTCGGGATCCTGCCCACGATGTTCGATCGGCGGACGCTGCACTCGCGCGAGGCGATCGACATCCTCGAGGAGAACTTCGGCGACCTCGTCTTCAACACCCGCATCAAGAAGACGATCCGGTATGCGGAGGCGCCGGTGAAGGGCTCCTCCGTGCTCAAGTACGACCCGACCGGCGACGCGGCCGACGCGTATCGCCAGCTTGCGAGGGAGGTGCGAAGTGGCGCGAAAGCGCGCCAGCATGCGTGAGGGCCCGCTCGCGGAGCTCTTCCGCGCGACGGAGGCCGCCCAGAAGCAGGCGAAGCGTCGCGGCGACGAGCCCCCCGCGGATCGAGAGCCTGAGCTGCGCGTCGTCTCGGAGCCCGAGGAGCGAACGGTCGAGCGCGTACCCGAGTTTGCCCAGGACTCCGATCCGGATCCCGATCCCGCTCCCGAGCCGCCTCCGCCCGCGGCCGAGACCGCGCCCGTAGCCGAGCCCGAGGCGCCTGTCCGGCCCTGGACGATGCCGGACCCTGCGCCGCGCCTGCACCGGGTCCCGCGCGCCGACAGCGCCTCCTACCTGGCCGTGATCCGCGTCATCGGCGTCGGCGGGGCAGGTCTCAACGCGGTCAACCGGATGATCGATGCCGGCATCTCCCAGGTCGAGTTCGTCGCGGTCAACACTGACATCCAGCAGCTTCAGATGGCCGACGCGCCGGTCAAGATCCACATCGGCCGCGAGATGACCGAGGGCCTCGGCTCCGGCGCCGACCCGGAGGTCGGGCGCAAGGCGGCCGAGGAGGCCTACGACCAGGTGAAGCAGGCGCTCCGCGGCTCCGACATGGTCTTCGTGACCGCGGGCGAGGGGGGCGGCACCGGCTCCGGGGCCGCTCCGGTGATCGCGCGGATCGCCCGCGAGTGCGGGGCGCTGACGGTCGGGATCGTGACGCTCCCGTTTCGCTTCGAGGGGACGCGGCGCAAGGGACAGGCCGACGACGGCGTGCGCATGTTGCAGGAGGCCTGCGACACAACGATCGTGATCCCGAACGACAAGCTGCTCGAGGTACTCGACCGCTCGACCTCGATGCTGGACGCCTTCAGGATCGCCGACGACGTCCTGCGCCAGGGGGTTCAGGGGATCTGCGACCTGATCACGATGCCGGGCCTGATCAACCTCGACTTCGCGGACGTGCGGACGATCATGCAGGACGCCGGATCGGCGTTGATGGGGATCGGGTTCGCCACCGGCGAGAACCGCGCACGGGAGGCCGCCGAGCGCGCCTTGCGCTCGCCACTGATCGATACCGAGCTCACGGGCGTCAAGGGGATCCTGCTCTCGATCGCGGGCGGTGAGGACCTATCCCTCTTCGAGGTGAACGAGGCGGCCGAGGTGATCCGCCAGGGTGCGACCGACGACACGAACATCATCTTCGGCGCCACGATCGACGAGCGGCTCGCAGGGCAGGTCTGGGTGACCGTCGTCGCGACGGGCCTCGGCAGCCCGCGCGTCCGCCGGCCGCTCTCGAGCGGCCCACGCGAGTCGACCGAGGTGCTCGAGCCGCCGAGCTTCCTCCGCGACCTCTAGCGTCTGGCATGCGGGCGCTCGGCGCTCGACTGCTCCTTCCGGTGGCGCTCGCCGTGTGCGTGCTGCTCGCAGCGCACGTCCAGTCCTAGTCCTAAGCCCGGTTACGCTGACATCGTGCGGGGCGCAGTCGCAGGCGGTCATCCGCTCACCGCCGAGGTGGGGGCGCAGATCCTCGCTGAGGGGGGCAACGCGGTCGACGCCTGCGTCGCCGCTGGTTTCGCCTCCTGGGTGGTCGAGAGCCCGCTCACCGGCCCCGGGGCAGGTGGGTTCATGCTCGTCCACCGCGCCCGCGACTTCACCTCCCGCCTGATCGACTTCTTCGTGTCGGTGCCGGGAATCGGCCGGGAGTCCACGCCCCTCCCCGAGATGGAGACCGTCGCCGTCGACTTCGAGGGAGGCGAGACCTCGCAGGTGTTCCGGGTCGGCGCCGCCTCCTGCGCGGTTCCCGGCAGCGTGGCGGGCCTGGAGACGGCGCACCGGGCGTACGGCTCGCTTCCGTGGAAGCGGCTGCTCGAGCCCGCGATCCGGCTCGCACACGACGGCGTCGAGCTGACGCGCCCGCAGGCTTACCTGCACGCGATCCTGGATCTGATCCTGCGCCGCACCGACGAGGGTCGCGAGCTCTACGGGTTGAACGGCTCCCGGCTCGCCGCCGGCGACCGGCTTGCGCTACCCGATCTGGGCGGCACTCTCGAGCTGCTGGCCAGAGGGGGCGGCGCGGAGTTCTATCGCGGGGGGCTCGCGCGCAGAGTCGCCGGGTTCGTGCGCGAGCAGGGCGGCGCACTCGGGTCGGACGATCTGGCTTCGTACCGCGTGATCTGGCGCCGGCCGATCCGGACCACCTTCGCCGGGCACGAGTTCGTCTCGAATCCGCCGCCCTCGTCGGGAGGCGTCCTGATCGGCTACGGGCTGCGGCTCCTGGACGGGCTCGGCGAGAACGGACGGCCCGGCAGCGCGCGTGCACTCGCCGCCCTCGTCGAGGTGATGCGCGAGCAGCAGCGGGTCCGCGGCGGCAGTTTCGCGAGCGAGCTCTACCGAGGCGGCCTCGCCCGGCGGCTCTACGACGAAGCGACGGTGAGTGCAGGGGTCGAGCGCATCGCCAGCCGGAGGCCCGGGGTGGCCCGCGAGCTTGCCGCACCCGGGGGGACGACCCACATCTCGGTGGTCGACGCCCGCGGCAATGCCGCGTCCCTGACCGCGTCGCTCGGCTCAGGCTCCGGCTCGATCGTCACGGGAACGGGGATTCACCTGAACAACATGCTCGGCGAGTACGACCTCGCCCCGACAGCGGGGCCGCCCAGGGTTGGCCGGCGGCTGACGAGCATGATGGCCCCGTCGCTCATGCTGGCCGAGGGGCGGCCGCGGCTGATCGTGGGCAGCGCGGGCTCGGTGCGGCTCCGGAGCGCGATCATGCAGATTGTCGTCAACGTCGTGCAGCACGGCCTGTCCGTCGCCGACGCGATCGGGCTTCCGCGCGTTCACCTCGACGAGCCGCATGTCCACTGCGAGGGCGGGGCGGACGTGGCCGAGCTCGACCGGCTCGAGCGCTGGGGGTACGAGGTCGTACGCTGGCGGCGCCGGAACCTCTACTTCGGGGGCGCAGCCGCGGTCGAGCTCCGTGCCGACGGGACGCTGGCCGCGGCCGGCGACCCTCGCCGCGGCGGCGACGGCGTCACGGTCTCGTGAGCCGGCGCTTTGTCGTCCGGCACGCCGCTCCCGCCGACGCACCCGCGCTCGTCGAGCTCGGCCGCTCGGTCGGCGCGGAGCCGGAGGGCTGGCTGATCGCAGATAGCACATGGCGCGAGCCGGGCGACGAGCGCCGCTACCTACGCTCGCTCCGCCGCTACGAGGGGGCCGCGGTTTTCGTCGCCGAGGGGGCCGAGGGCATCGTCGGGCGGCTGTCGATCGCGCGCGACTCGCACCCGGCGAGCGCGCACGTAGCCGATCTCGGACTGATGGTCGCCTCGAGCGCCCGCCGTCGGGGGGTAGGTACCGCGCTCCTCGAGGCCGCGGTCGAGTGGGGGCGCGGGCTCGGGGTCTGCAAGCTCGAGCTGCACGTCTTCCCTCACAACACACCCGCGATCGCGCTCTACGACCGATTCGGCTTCGTCCGGGAGGGCTACCGGCGAGCGCACTACCGCCGCGGCCGCGAGTACGTGGACGCGATCCTGATGGCCTACGAGGTGGGGTCGCGGGGTTGAGGCGTCACCCGTCCGTTTCCGGCCGCCCGCTCCTGCACGGCCTTCTCGAGCGCGACGCCGCGCACCGCGTGCTCGAGGAGCTCGGCGATCCGTACCAGGCGCTCGCGCTCCGACCGGAGCTCGAGAATCTCCTGCTTCAGCTCGGGGCCGAAGTCGACCCGCGCGGCGAGCTCGAAGGAGAGCGACTCGGAGGCCGGATCGGGGCGGTCGACCTCGGCCTCCGCCACTCGGACCAGCTGTCCGAACAGCTCCACGGCGTGCTCGATCTCCTCCGGTTCGGGCGGGTCGAGATCGTCTTCGAGGGGCTCGACCTCGCCCGTGGCGAAGGAGCGGCCCTCGGTCAGCTCGACCACACGGAAGCGCTCGCGTCCCTCGACGACGATGTTCAGGCGACCGTCGTCGAAGACCTGAAGGACCTTCAGCACGGCCGCGCGAGTCCCGATCGCGCGCTGGCCGACGTCGTCGGCGAGGATGATCCCGAACTCCGTTTCGGCCTCGAGGCACTCGCCGACCAGCTCCTTGTAGCGCGCCTCGAACACGTGCAGGGGGACACGCTCCGTGGGGAGCAGGACGAGCTCGAGTGGGAAGAGACCGATCTCCGCCATCGCCCGCGAAGGATAGGCAGGAGCCCGCGTGAGGGGGCGCTAGAGTCCCGGGGTGGCCGGGTCATTCGCCGCCGTTGTGGAGAGCTTCTTCCGGCCCGCGATCGCAGACCTCGTCCCCTACGAGCCCGGCAAGCCGGTCGACGAGGTGCAGCGGGAGCTCGGACTCGACCGCGTCGTCAAGCTCGCCTCGAACGAGGGCCCGCTCGGGCCATTCCCAGAGGCGCTCGAGGCACTCGAGCGCCTGGCCCCCGACCTGAACCGCTACCCGGACGGGGGTAGCTACCGGCTCCGGGCGGCTCTGGCGGAGCGGCACGGGGTCCGGTTCGAGGAGGTGGCTGTCGGAGCCGGGGCCGACGGGGTTCTCGACTGCCTGTGCCAGGCGACGCTCGATCCCGGTGACGAGGTCGTCTGCGGCTGGCCGTCCTTCCCGAGCTACGTGATCGACGCCCTCAAACTCGGCGCGACCCCGCTGCGGGTGCCGCTCGTCGACCACCGCTACGACCTCGAGGCGATGCTCGAGCGCGTGGGCCCCCGCACCAAGCTGGTGTTCGTCTGCAACCCGAACAACCCGACGGGGACGATGAACACCCGCGACGAGCTCGACGCCTACTTCGAGCGCGTGCCCGAGCACGTGCTGACGGTGATCGACCAGGCGTACTTCGAGTACGTGGACGACCCGGGCTACCCGGACGCGGTCGAGGAGTACCTGAAGCGGGGTCGGCGCGTGGTCGTGCTTCGCACCTTCTCGAAGATTTTCGGGCTCGCCGGGCTGCGCGTCGGCTACGGCCTCGCCCCGGAGCCCGTCGTCACCGCCGTCGGCAAGGTCCGGCGGGCGTTCGACGTCGGCTCGCAGGCCCAGGCGGCGGCGCTCGCCAGCCTGCAGTCCTCGGGGGAGCTGGAGCGGCGCCGCGAGGTGAACACGCGCTCCCGGGCCGAGCTGGAGTCGATCCTCAGCGGGCACGGGCTCGAGCCCGCCGGCCCCGCGGTCGCGAACTTCCTCTACGCAGAGGCGGGGAGCGACGCGCGGCCACTGTTCGAGCGCCTGCTCCGCGAAGGGGTGATCGTGCGGCCGTTGCACGCCTTCGGTGCGCCCGGAGCGATCCGCGTCACGGTCGGTACACCCGAGGAGCAGCGGCTGCTTGCGCGGGCGCTCCGGCGTCTCCAGGCCGGCGTCCACGCCGCCTGAGTACGCGCTGGATGGCGACGCGCCCGTTCAGCCGGCACACAACGCTCCTTCGCAGCGCCCCGAGCTTCCGGCTCCTCTTCCTCGCGACCCTCGGGTCGGGGCTCGGGACCTGGCTCGCCGTGATCGCACTGACGGTGGACATCTTCGACCGGACCGGGTCCGGCGGCTGGGTCAGCGCGCTTCTGATCGCGAGCTTCCTGCCCTCGGTCGGCATCGGCCTGCTGCTCGGACCGCTTCTCGACCGCCTCTCCCGCCAGCGGCTGATGATCGGCGCCGACCTCGTCCGCGCCGTCGTCTTCTGCGTCTTGCCCTTCCTCGACAGCGCCCACGGGATCGTCGCGCTCGCCGCGGTCGCGGGGCTCGCGTCCGGGTTCTTCACGCCCGCGGTCTACGCCGGGCTCCCGAACCTCGTCCCCGACGAGTCGCTCTCGGGGGCGAACGCGCTCTTCCGGTCGGTCGAGTACCTCGCGAGCGCGATCGGCCCCGTGCTCGGCGGCGTTCTCGTCGCCGTGGCCAGTCCCGACGTCGCCTACTGGCTGAATGCGGCGACGTTCGTGGTCTCGGCGGTGCTGATCGCCCGGATCCCGCAGCGGCTACTCCAGAGCGAGGTCGCAACGAGCCGCGGGCACTGGCACGACCTCGCGGATGGCTTCTCGGTCGTACTCCGCTCGCGGGCGCTCCTGATCGTGCTCGTCGCCTGGAGTCTCGCGGTGGTGGGAAACGCGGGCGTGAACGTCGCCGAGGTCGTGCTCGCGAAGGTGACCTTCAGCGCGGGGAACGTCGGGTTCGGCCTGCTCGCCGCCGGCTCAGGCGTGGGGCTCGTCGTCGGGAGCCTCGGCGCCGGCGGGCTCCTCGACCGCCGGGGCGTCGTCCCGATCTACGCGGGCGGGCTCGCGCTGATGGGGCTCGGGGTCGGCGCGGCCGCGATCTCGCCGAACGTCTGGGTCGCGATCGTCTGCGTCGTCGTCTCGGGGCTCGGGAACGGCGTCGCCGTCGTCTGCAACTCGCTGCTCGTGCAACGCGGGGCTCCCGACCGGCTGCGGGGACGGGCATTCACGGTGATCATGAGCACGAACTTCGCCGTGCTCGGACTCGCGATGGTCGCGGCCGGCCGGCTCACGGACACCGTGGGCGCGCGGTGGGTCTGGGGCGGCTCGGCGGTCGCTGCGGGCCTCGCGGCCGTCGCCGCCCTGGTG
>JACDAS010000149.1 GCA_013695295.1 Actinomycetota bacterium
CCACCTCGTGCTGACGGCAGGCGAGCCGCTGACGGAGCCCGTGCGGCGGTGCTCGCGTTTCTGTACCCCCGACGGCCGGTTCCTCGAATGGCGCGCCCGGAGCGGCCTCTTCCGGCTCGAGGCGCCCGAGCGCGACGCCGTCGCGCGGGAGCTCCGGGCACAGGTCGAGCGCGCCCTCCAGGCCGGAATCGAGGTCTCGCATCTCGACTCGCACCACCACGTCCACAACGAATGGCCGCTCGGCGCGGTCGCGATCTCGCTTGCGCGCGACCTCGGCGTCCCGCGCGTGCGGATCGCCCGTAACTGCGGTCCCGGCATCGGGCTCGCGGCCGGCGTCTACAAGCGCGCGTACAACGCGCGCCTACGCCGCGCAGGCCTTGCGGGGACGCGCTACTTCGGCAACGCGCGCGACCGGCTGCACCTGAGAGCGGGGGGCGCGAGCGCCGCGGAGCTCGTCGACTTCGAGCTGATGACCCACCCGCAGCTGGATCCAGCCGGGGGCCTTGTCGACGAGGAGTTCCCGGACACCGCGCTGTCCGACCTCCTCGCCCGTGTCGCCCCGCCAAGGCACGCCGAAGAGACCTTCTAGCGTCGCGTCGGGCTCAGGCTGACCGCGCGCCTCGACCTCTGACACACCTCTGAGGTACCTCCGAGGTACCTCAGAGGAAGGGTTCGGAGCACACCTCCCGCGAGGGCACGTCCCACCTCGCCGGCAGTGCCGGCAGCGGCCATGACGGATCCGGCCGCCACTCCTCCCACCCCGTGGGGAACGGCCACTCCTCCAGCACCCGCTCGGCCTCGCGCCGGACCTCGGCCGCCTTTCCCGCTCCGAGGATGCCGAGCGCGACGGCTTGCTCCAGGTGATCCTCGTCCTTCCAGGTCACCGCTCCGTCCGGCTCGATCCAGAGGTCGAGCTGGTGGTCCATCGTGTCGAAGCCGAGCGGTGAGGGCCGAAGCGGCGCCTGGAGGTTCACGTACCAGCCGCGGAAGGAGCCGTCGTCGTCGCGGAAGTGGCGGATCATGTGTCCCCGCCCGAGCGGCGTCAGGTCGACGACGCCATGCCCGAACCAGGGACGCTCCTCGATCTCCCACTCCCCGACCGGATGCAGCCTTCCTCCGGCGAGGCCGTTCGGGTAGGCGATCGGTGTCCTGGGGGCGACCCAGGTCACCAGGCGGGCGTCGGTGTGCTCGACGACGGTTGCGGGGAGCGCGAAAAGGACGCGCCCCGCCACGACGTGACGGATCAGGACCTGTCGCACGGGCTCGAAGCGTAGGCGGCGGATGCGAGCTTCTCGTGTGCAAACGGTTAGGCTCCGTGCCTGCAAATGGCGCAAACAGACGTCCTCGCGACCCACCAGCTCGCCGACGACGGTCGCCCCGCGCCGCGCCTCTCGATCGTCGTCACCCTCCTGAACGAGGCGGAGACGGTCGAGGAGCTCTACCGCCGCACCGTGCAGGCGGTGGACCCGCTGGAACTGCCCTTCGAGCTGATCCTCGTCGACGACGGCTCGACCGACGGGACCTTCGCCGCCGTCGAGCGACTCCACGCGGCGGACGGGCGCGTCCGCGCGGTCCGCTTCAAGCGGAATTTCGGCCAGCATCCCGCGATGCACGCCGGCCTCGCCCGCGCGCGCGGCGACGTGATCGTGACGATGGACGGCGACCTCCAGAACGCGCCCGAGGACATTCCGCGGCTCCTCGAGGCCGTCCTGGCGGGGAACGACGTGGCGAGCGGGCGCAGGGCCGCCCGGCACGACTCGTGGGGCCGGACGTTGCCCTCGCGCCTGATCAACGGGATGCTGCGCCGGTTCACCGGCGTCGCGATCTCAGACTTCGGCTGCGCGTTCAACGCCTATCGACGCGACGCCGTCACGCCCATGCTCGGCTCGATCGGGCGGCAGAAGTTCACCAAGGCCCTCGTCCTCTCGGGGGGCGCGAGCGTGGTCGAGGTCGACGTCGAGCACACGTCGCGACGCGGCAGGTCCCGCTACTCGCCGCTCCGCCTGACGCGGCTCGCGCTGCACGTCCTCGCCGGGTTCTGGCCGCAACCGATCCAGTGGATCGGCGTCGGGCTCGGGGTCGTCTGCAACCTGCTCGCGCTCGCGCTCGGCGCCTACGGCCTCGTGTACTGGATCGACCGCTCGGACTTCCCGGGCCCGCTGCTCGGCGGCGTCGCGGTCCTCTTCGTCCTCGGGATCCAGGGCTTCATCCTCGCCCTCGTCGGCGAGTACCTGGGCAGGATCCAGCGCGGAGTGGAAGGCCGCCCGCTCTACACGATCGACAGGGAGCTCGGATGAGCCTCACGAGGCGAGTGCTGGTCACCGGGGGCGCCGGGTTCATCTCGTCGAACTTCATCCGGCACCTGCTGTGGGCGACACCGTACGAGGTCGTCTCGATCGACGCGCTCACCTACGCCGGGAATCTCGAGAACCTCGCCGACGTCATCTCCCACGAGCGGCTCAGCTTCGTCCACGGCGACATCCGCGACCCGGACCTCGTGCGCTCGCTCGTGGCGGAGGTGGACGTGATCGTGAACGCGGCTGCGGAGTCGCACGTCGAGAAGTCCATCGCCGAGGGCGCGTCCGAGTTCGTGACGACGAACGTCGAAGGGACGCAGATCCTCCTCGACGCGATCCGCGACACGCCGGTCGAACGGTTCATCCTCATCTCCTCGAGCGAGGTCTACGGAACGGCGCTCGCCGCCCCGATGGACGAGGAGCACGCGCTCAACCCGCGCAGCCCCTACGCCGCCACGAAGGCCGGCGCGGACCGGCTCGCCTACAGCTACTTCGTGACCTACGGCCTGCCGATCGTGATCGTCCGGCCGTTCAACAACTACGGCCCGCGCCAGCACCCCGAGAAGGTGATCCCCCGCTTCGTCACCCAGGCGCTCTCGGGCGAGCAGCTGACGATCCACGGCGACGGCCACGCGAGCCGCGACTGGCTCTACGTCGACGACGACGCCGAGGCGATCGAGGCGATCATCGAGGCGGACGTCGACGACGTCGCCGGGGAGGTCCTGAACGTCGCGACCGGGATCGACATCTCGGTGGGGGAGATCGCAGACCGCGTGCTCGAGACGCTTGGCAAGCCCGCGTCGCTCAAGGTGCACGTCCCGGAGCGGCCGGGCCAGGTCGACAGGCACATCGGCTCGACGGAGAAGGCCCGCCGCCTCGTCGGGTGGAGCGCGCACACCTCGTTCGACGAGGGCCTCGCCCGCACCGTCGCCTGGTACCGCGAGAATGAGACGTGGTGGAGGGCACTCCGGGCCGAACCGAACGTCTTCTCGTCCTAGGCGCCGGGCCCGCGCAGCTCGGCCTCCTGGCGGCGGCCCGGCGGCGCGGCCTCAAGGTGATCGCGGTCGACCGGGACCCTGGGGCGCCGGGCTTCCGCTACGCCGACCGCCGTGCGATCCTCTCGGCCGAGGACGAGCCGGGGATCGACCGTCTCGCCGCGGCCGAGCGGGTCGACGGCATCGTCGCCCCCGGGATCGACTGGCCGGTCGGAATCGCCGCTCGCGTCGCGCAGCGGCAGGGCATCCCGCACCCCCTCGGCCCCGCCGCCGCCACGCTCTCGACGTCGAAGCTCAGGCAACGTGAGCGGTTCGTCGAGGCCGGGGTGCCGCACCCCGCGTACCTCGTCGTCGGCTCGGAGGAGGACGCGCGGCGCGCCGCCGCGGCGATCGGCTACCCGTGTGTCGTCAAGGCGCCTGACCGGCAGGGACAGCGCGGGCTCTCGGTCGTCGGGCATCCCGATGCGCTCGGATCGGCTTTGGCGACGGCCTTCGCAGCGTCGCGGATCGGGGCCTGCCTGCTCGAGGAGCTCGTGCCCGGGCGCGAGCTGACGGTCAACGCCTTCTCGGTCGGCGGGCAGTTCCGGCCGTTGACCGTCACCGACCGTCAGCTCGCCGATCCACCCGCCTTCGGCGTCGCCCTCGCCCACGTCTGGCGGAGCTCGCTCCCGTCTGACGTGGTCGGCGCGGCCATCCAGGCTGCCTCGGCGGCGGCCCGGGCGCTCGGGATCAACGACGGGCCCACCTACACGCAGATCCTCGTCCCGGCGGACGAGCGAGGCCCCCTCGTCGGCGAGCT
>JACDAS010000150.1 GCA_013695295.1 Actinomycetota bacterium
GCCTGGGTGCAGACCGCATTCTCGCTCCATGCGGCAGAGCAGACCTTTCCGAAGCTGGGCGTCCAGGTCGGTGAACCGACGCTCGACTTCGCGAAGGCGAACGAGTGGAAGTCCGCGGTCGTCAAGCAGATGACGGGCGGCGTCGCCTCGCTCCTGAAGGCGAACGGAGTCGAGTGGGTCAAGGGCAAGGGCCGTTTCGCCGACGCGAACACGATCGCCGTGGCGGGGGGCGAGGACGTCAGCTTCAAGAGCGCCATCGTCGCGACCGGCTCCTTTCCGCTCCGCCCGCCGATCGAGGGCCTCCACTCGCCGCGGTGCGTCGACTCGACGGGCCTCCTCGCGCAGACGGAGGTTCCCAAGCGCCTCGTCGTCCTCGGCGGCGGGATCATCGGCTGCGAGTTCGCCTCGATCTTCGGGCGCTTCGGCTCGGAGGTGACGATCATCGAGATGCTGCCGGCGCTGATTCCGCAGGAGGACGCGGACGCCTCGAAGGAGCTCGCGAAGCACTTCGGCAAGCGGGGGATCGCCCTCCAGCTCGAGCAGCAGTGCACGAAGGTCGAGGACACGGGATCCGGGCTCCAGGTGCACTTCGGCGAGGGCGAGACCGTCGAGGCCGACCTGATGCTCGTCTCGGTCGGCCGCGGGCCGCTGGTGGAGGGCCTCGGGCTCGAGGAGATCGGGGTCGAGCTCGACCGTCGCAAGGGCATCGGCGCCGACGAGCACCGGCGCACGACCCTCCCTCACGTGTACGCCGTCGGCGACTGTGCCGGCTACTGGCAGCTTGCGCACACGGCCTTCCGGGAGGGGGAGGTCGCCGCCGAGAACGCGCTCGGGCACGACGCGGTCGTCGACAACCGCGCGGTCCCGCGCCCGATCTACACCGACCCGGAGATCGCGGGCGTCGGGCTGACCGAGGCCGAGGCGCACGAGCAGTACGGCGACGACGTCGCCACCGGGATGTTCCCGTGGGTCGCGAACGCCCGCGCGGTGATGCAGAACGAGACGATCGGCTGGGTCAAGTCGATCCACGAGACCCGCTACGGCGAGCTGCTCGGGCTCGTGATGGTCGGCCCGCACGTCACCGACCTGATCGAGGCCGGCGTGGTCGCGATCGACGCGGAGGCGACGGTCGAGACGGTCGCGGACGGCATGGCCGCGCACCCGACCCTCTCCGAGGCGATCAAGGAAGCGGGCCTCGTTGCCCTCGGCCGCGCGATCCACCTCCCTCCGAAGCGCCGGGCCGCCGCCAAGGCCTGATCGCGAAACCGGTATCGTTCGTTTAGGCGCTCCCGGAGTCGGGTACAAAGCGCCCCAGCAGTCGGGGGATTCGGGAACCGCCATGAAACAGTCACCCGGGCAGAGCCCACGCGCCGACCGCGCCTTCGAGCGTCTCTACCAGCGACATGTACGCGACGTGTACCGCTATACGCTCGCCGTGCTCCGGAACCCCGCCGACGCGGAGGACGCGACCCAGACGACGTTCCTGAACGCCTACCGGGCGATTCAGGGAGGCGAGCGCCCGCAGAAGCCCGATCACTGGCTGATCGCAATCGCGCACAACGTCTGCCGAGCGCGGTTCCGGCACGACTCGCGCCGGCCCCAGCAAGTGGAGTTCGAGGAGGGCAGAGCCGCTGCGGTGATCGAGCCGGAGCCGAGCATTGACCTCGAGAACCTCCGGCGCGCCCTCGACCAACTCGGCTTCAACCAGCGCTCGGCGCTCGTCATGCGTGAGCTCGAAGGGCGCTCGTACAAGGAGATCGCCACCGTTCTCGGAATCTCAGTCTCGGCGGTCGAGACGCTGATCTTCCGCGCTCGCAAGACGCTGCGCGAGCATCTGGAGGAGCCACTCACCTGCACCGAAGCCGAGCGCGCACTCTCGGCTGACGCCGACGGCCGCCTGCCGCGCAGCGAGCGCGGCGCCCTGCGCGCTCACCTCCGGCAGTGTCCCGACTGCGCGACGGTTGCCCGAAGCCAGCGAGCCCGCCGCGCCGCGCTGAAGGGGTTCGCGGTGCTGCCGCTTCCGTCCTCGCTCGGATCGTTCTTCGGT
>JACDAS010000179.1 GCA_013695295.1 Actinomycetota bacterium
TGAAGATCGTCGTGTTCGTGGTCACGCGGAAGTTCGCCGCGCGAGCCTTGCGGATCGCGTCGACCGCGACCTCCCAGAGCCCCGGGTAGTCGCAGACGTAGTCGTGGATCTCCTGCATGCCGTCCAGATGGACGACGAACGTCAGCCGCCGGTCCGGCTCGAAGACATCGAGGTACTGCTCCAGCCGAAGCGCATTCGTGCACAGGTCGATCGTCTTGCCGAGGTCGAGCATGCCGGCCACGACGTCCTCGATCCCCTTGTACACGAGCGGCTCGCCGCCGCAGATCGACACGACGGGCGCAGGGCACTGAACCCCCGCGTCGACGCACTCCTCGACCGACAGCCGCGCCCGGTTCGACTCGTACTCGCGGATCTTCCCGCAGCCGATGCACGCGAGGTTGCACGCGAGGGTCGGCTCCAGCATCAACACGAGCGGGTACCGCTCGCCCTTGCGCTGCTGCTTCAGCACGTAACGGCCGATGTCGAGCGTCGAGCGGAGGGGGAATTTCATCCGTGGAGCCTTTCTCGTAGGCGGCCGAGTGCGAGCAGGGGAAAGTACAGGCGGTACAGGTGATAGCGAATCATGAAGTCGGTCGGGAAGCCGGTGCCCGTGTAGTGCGCTTCTCTCCAGTCTCCCTGCGCGTCCTGTGTCGCGCAGAGGTAGTCCGCGGCGCGTCCGGTCGACCCTCGATCTTCCTCACCCGCCGCCACATAGGCTAGTAGCGCCCAGGCGGTTTGGGAAGCCGTCGAGACAGCCCGCCCGCGCGCGGCCGGCTCGTGGTAGGAGCGGATGTCCTCGCCGAAGCCCCCGTCGGCGTTCTGAACCGAGTCGAGCCAGGCGACGGCGCGCCGAAAGGCCGGGTGGCCGTACGGCAGGCCGTAGGCCTCGAGCGCCGGCAGGACGGCGGCCGTCCCGTAGAGGTGGTTGACGCCCCAGCGTCCCCACCACGACCCGTCGGGTTGCTGCGCCCGAAGGAGGTAGTCGACCGCGAGGCGGGTCGTCTTCGCGTACCCGGGCTCGAGCAACAGGGCCTCGAGCGCGTGCGCGGTCACGTCCTCGCTCGGCGGGTCGATCACCGCGCCGAAGTCGCAGAAGGGGAGGCGGTACAGCCACGCGTTCGTGTTCTCGCAGTCGAACGCCGCGAAGCCCCCTGCGCCGCACTGCATCCCGGCCGTCCAGTCGAGCCCGCGGCGGATCGCGCCCTCCCCCAGTCCGAGCTCGCGCAGCGCGAGCGAGACGACGGCCGTGTCGTCGACGTCGGGGTAGAGGTCGTTCTGGAACTCGAAAGCCCAACCGCCCGGGGCGAGCCCGGGGCGGCGGATCGACCAGTCGCCCTTGACCATGACCTCCTCCTCGAGCAACCACCGGCCGGCGCGGACGAGCTGGGGATGCTCGGGCTCGACCCCGGCCGCTCGGAGCGCGAGCACGGCGAGGCCCGTGTCCCAGACGGGCGACTGGCACGCCTCCGGACGGAGCCGCTCGCCGTCGTCGACCATGAACCCGTCCCAGCCGCTCACGGCTCGAGCGAGCGCCTCGTCGTCCGGACCGCGACCGAGGGCGGCGAGCATGATCATCGACCAGACCCAGGGCGGCTGGATCCCGCCCCAGGAGCCGTCGGCCTCCTGCCGCTCGCGGACCCAGCGCTCGGCGGCCGCCAGTGCCCGGCGGCGAAGCCTGCCAGGGGGGCGCGGGCGGCGCGTCTCACCCGGGCGCGCACCGATCTCCGACAGGTCGATGGGCGTCTCGCGCACCGGGCGGAGAGCCATGACCGCCGACAGCGGCACGATCGTCTGGCGGGCCCAGCAGGCGAAGTCGTAGACCGAGAAGGGCGCTCCGGGCCCCAGGAGGATCAGCTCGACGGGCGGGGTCGGGATCCGCTGCCACGGCCACTGGCCGAGCAGGGCGAGGAAGGAGCGGGTGAAGATGCGCGTAGCCGCGATTCCCCCCGCGGCGCGGATGAAGTCGCACGCCGCCGGCCCGGGGTCGACACCTACGAGCTTGAGCGCCGCATAGGCCTCGACCGAGGTCGACAGATCGGGCTGGCCCTCCCACCAGATCGACCAGGTCCCGTCGGCCTGCCGGCGCGCGAGCAGCTCGTTCGCGAGCCTGCGGTCCGACTCCGGGTCGCGGAGCCCGAGGAAGTGGTGCCAGAAGAGGTGCTGCGCGACCATCGTCGCGTTCGACTCGAGCTCGCCCTTCCACCAGCCATCGGGATGCTGGAGCTCGAGCAGTCGCTCGGACGCGGCGCCGATCGCGGCGTCGAGCGCCGATCGTGTCTGCGTCGCAACGATCATGTGTGGACTCTCGCTGAGTCGGTGGCCAGAAGGCAAGTGGCGGCCGCACGGCCGCTTCGCACCGCGCTCTCCATCGTGGCCGGCCAGCCCGTGTCCGTCCAGGCGCCCGCCCGGGCGACGTTGGGACGGCCCGTGCCGACCGGACGGCGGTCGTCCGAGCCAGGCCGGAGTGCGACCGTGGCCCTGGGCTCCCGGCTGACGCGCGACCAGAGGAGATCGGCGCTGCCGAGGCGCCCGGTCAGCTCGGCGGCCATCGACTCCACCAGCTCCCGGCCCCGCTGCTCGAGCAGGTCGGGTACTCCACTCGACACGACCGTGAGGTACTGACCGCGATCGGGGGGATGACCCGTGAGCGCCCCCCGGTCGAAGACCCAGTGGGCCGGGCTCGAGAGGAGCGCCGCGAGCGGATAGCGGAGCAGCGGCCGGTCGAAGAGGAGATGGACGCTCACGATCGGCGAGTTCTCGAGCCTCGCCGGCTCTTCCTCGAGCAGCTCGGCCGACTCCGCCGGCGGCACCGAGACGACGAAGGCCTCGGCCGGAACGCGCTCGCCGCCCGCGAGAACGACGGCTCCGTCCTGGATCACGATCGCACGCGACCCGGTCCGGACGCTGGCGCCGGCTGCCTCGAGCGCCCGGCCGGCCGCGTCGCCGTGCATGGAGCCGAGCGGGCGGAGGGGCAGCAGGAGATCGGCGGCGGCTCGCGAGCCGAGCAACGCCGTCCGGACCGTGAAGGCGCCCATCGCCGCGCTCGCCTCGCGGGACGGAAGATTGAGAGCCGGCCGGATGAAGACGTCCCAGAACCGGTCGACGGCGGCCTCCGACGAGCCGAGGCCCCGCACGAGCTCCGCGAAGGAGAGCCCGCCCGGCGGGCGGGCGCCGGCCGGGCCGCGCAGGCGGACGAGCGTCCGCAGCACGCCAAGCCGGTCGCGCGGCGAGAGGTGGCGGTAGCGCAGGAGGCTCCCGAGGCCGTGTCCGATCGTCCACACCCGGCCCCGCTCGTCGAGGACCGGCAGCGTCAGCCGCAGGCGGCGCACCGAGCCAGCCTCGCCTATGCGACTCAGGAAGCGCAGATATTCATCAAAGCAGCCGAGCCCGATGTGCTGACCGTTGTCGGGCGGCGGCGCCGGGTCGCCCGCGCGCTCGGGCAGTGTCTGCACGGCGCCTCCGAGCGTCGGCCGCGCCTCGAGCAGCGTCACCTCGTGCCCTGCGTCGACGAGGTCGAGCGCGGCGGCGAGCCCCGCGAGGCCGCCACCGACGACGGCCGCCCTCATCGAATCAGCCCGGCGCCCGCGATTCGGACTTTCTCGAGGCGCGAGAGCCGGGGCGGTTCGGAGAAGACGTCGAATCCGCGGCGCTCGATCCGCTCGAGGGTCGCCCGGTAGAGCCCCGCGAAGGTGGCCACGCACGCTGCCGAGCGCCGGTCGAGGTGCGGGAGGAGCGTCATCCCCTCGGCGAGGTAGGCGCGGGCGCGGGCGCTCTCATACGCCATCAGCGCCTGCCAGGCCGACGTGCAACGGCCTGCTGCGATGTCAGCCTCGGTCACGCCGAAGGCATGGAGCTCGTCCTGCGGGAGATAGACCCGACCGAGCCGCCAGTCCTCGGCGACGTCTCGCATGATGTTGATCAGCTGCAGGGCGACGCCCAGCGCCTCGGCCCGCTCCGGCTGATCGGCGCCGTAGACAGCAGTGCAGGCCACCCCGACCGCACCCGCGACGCGTCGGCAGTACCCGAGCAGCGCGTCGACGTCGGCATAGCGCTGCTGGTCGAGATCCTGGAGACCGCCGTCGACCAGGTCGTGGAGCGCCTCGGCGGGAATCGGAAAGCGCTCCCGTGCGTCCTGCAGCGCGATCCAGAGAGCTTCTCCGTCCTGCCTCGTGTTCAGCGCACCGTGGAGCGCCTCGAGGCGGACGCGCTTTTCAATCGGCGGGAGTTCCCCGTCCGCAAGATCGTCGACCAGCCGCGCGAAGGCGTAGATCGCCGCAATCGCGCGCCGCTTCGGCCGCGGCAGCAGCATGATCCCGTAGGCGAAGTTCCTCGCCCTGGCGCGCGTCAGGCGCTCGACTTCCGCGTAGGCGCGCTCGACGGTCATCCGCGAAGCGAGGCGACGGCCGCTCGTGCCAGTCGCACCCGCGAAGGCCGGGGCCGGCTCCGGAAGACATCGTACCCGGCTCGTTCGAGCGCCTCGAGGGCCGCGAGCCCGCCCCGGGCAAAGAGCCCTACGGCCGCGCCGAGCCTGCCTCCGAGGTGTAGTTGTAGGGTCTTGCCCGCGTCCAGGAGGCCCCGTGCGCGGCCGGCCTCGAAGGCGAGGAGCGAGCGCAGCTCCACGCTCGGCACGTCGAGTCGGGGTAGGCCGAAGCGGCGTCGATCCTCCTCAGGCAGGTAGATCCGGCCCAGCGCGAGGTCGCGCGGGACGTCCTGAAGGAAGTTGACCAGCTGCAGGCCGGTGCAGACCTGGTCGCTCGCCTCGACCAGCAGCGTCTCCTCCGATCGGCCCAGCACCCCCAGCACGAGTCGGCCGACCGGATCCGCGGAGCGGGTGCAGTACCCGCGGAGGTCTTCCCACGTCTCGTACTCCGCGACCTGCTGGTCCTGGCGGTTAGCCTCGATCAGACGACGCAGCGGCTCCGACGGGAGGTCGTAGGCCCGGATCGTCGGTCGAAGGGCGCGCAGGACGGGCCACGACGGCTCACCGCCGTAGCACGCGTCGAGCTCGCGCTCCAGCTCGTCGAGGGCGGCGAGCCGGTCACCCTCGAGCTCGTCCCCGAGGATGTCCACGAGTCGGCAGTACGCGTAGATCGCGCGCAGGTGCGGGCGGAGGGCCCGCGGGAAGAGGAGCGACGCGACCGGGAAGTTCTCGGTGCGGGCGCGGGAGGCGACAGCGGGCAGGTCCACGGCCTAACGATGTCCGCGCCGGCGCGCCGGCGTCAAACCCGGGTGCGCGCTGAGGACGCGGCATCGCGCCGCGTGGCGCCTCGCAGGCGCCCGATCCACTTCTCGGACAGGCCCTTTAGCGCGCCCCGGCGCCGGTGAGGAGCGCTCGGAGCGTCTTGCCGCAGATCCCGAGATCAACCGCGAGGCTGCGGTGGCGCAGGTACCAAAGGTCGTAGGAGAGCTTCTCGACCGTGCCCTCCGCGTCCGCCGAATAACCGCATGAGACCTGCGCCCAGCCGGTGATCCCCGGCTTGACGAGGTGGCGGCGGTTCCAGTAGGGAACCGTGTCCTCGAGCAGCTCGACGAACTCGGGCCGCTCAGGCCTCGGGCCTACGATCGACATCTCGCCGCGGAGCACGTTCCAGAGCTGGGGCAGCTCGTCGAGGCGCGTCCGTCGCATCAACCGTCCGACCGAAGTCACTCTCGGGTCCCGCTCCTCGGCCCACAGCGGCTGTCCGGGCTCCTCGGCGCCGTGACGCATCGTACGGAACTTGAAGATCGTGAAGAGCCGGCCTCCCTCGCCGAGGCGCGTCTGGCTGAAGATGAGCGGCCCGTCCGTTGCCTTGACGAGGAGCGCGAGCAGCGGGAAGAGCGGCGCCGTGAGGATCAGACCGAATCCCGCGACGACCACGTCGAACGAACGCTTCGCGAAGCGGGTGTAGGGACGCTGGTAGAGGTGCAGGACGCTCATGAACCAGGCAGCGGTGAGCCGTCGCACCGGCACGCGGCCGAAAGCCTGCTCGTAGAACTGCGGGAGCTCCGCAACTCTGAAGCCGGCGGTTGCGACTGACAGCAGGCGAGTGAACGTATCCAGACGATTCTGCGCCACCGCGAGGACGACCAGGTCGGGCCGCTCGCGCTCGATCACCTCGGGCAGATCAGCGGTGCGCCCGAGCAAAGGCGCCCCCGCGACGGTGTCGGTGTCACGCTCGTCGTCGACGACGCCGATGACCGTGTACGGAGCGTCCTTCACGAGCGCGAGCTCCTCGATCAGCTCGGAGCCGCCGTCGTTGGCCCCCACGACAAGGACGCGGCGATCGAGGACGACCGCGTCGCGGACGAGACGCTCCCACGCGGCCGAGAGCACGCAGATCGCGCCGGCGACCTCGAGTAGCCGGAGCGGATTCAAGCCGAGCGACGGGATCCAGAGCCCGAGCCCGGACGCAAGCACGAGGCCGAGCAGCGACCCGACGAGCGACGCCATGCCGATGCCGCCGGCGTGCATGGTCAGCCGGCCGGCGCCGAAGGCGAGCCGGAGCGGGAAAAACCAGGCGAGCGAGACGACCGTGGCGATCACAACACCGCGCCCGAAGTGGGACGAATCCGCGGCGAGCACGGCGTAAGCCGGCAGCCACACCACCGGGAAGCGGCCGACCGCGGGGAGCCACGACAGGGCGCGACTCGCCAGGGCGCGGGGATGGAGGATCGGCTCGGAGGCCTCCGCACCGACCTGGAGGCCCTCGACCCGAGTGTCCTCGAGTGCGCTCATCGCGCCGCTTGCTGGCTGTTGCCGCACATACGTCTCTCCCTACCTTCGGCAGAAGGCATGCTCATCACAGGACTTCTGCCGCGGCTTTACTGAGTCGACCGCTTGCGCCCGGTGAGCCGGAGCAGGACACCACTGCCGACGAGGCCGAGGCCGATCAACGAGAACAGCCCGAGCTCCGCGCCCGTGAAGGGGAGATCGTTCTTCGCCGTCGGAACGATCGTCGTCCCGCGCCGAGTCGTTATCTTGGTGGTGACCACAGGGTTTCCATACCCCTGGACCGAGGCGCTCTTCAGCGCACCCTTGAGGTCCTCGGCGGAGTACGTCCCTTGGAGCGTCCCGTTGTCGGCGTAGTCCTTGTAGACCTCCCGGGGGGTCGCGCCGAACGCAGGCACGGCGATCAGAAGCGCCCCCGCGAAGGCGGCTACCAGACCGCTAAGTACTCGAAACTTGGTCATGTCTCATCCTCACCCTTGGTTTGATGGTGAACCGCTGCCGTGAAACGGCAATGGCCCTGGCGGCACGTTCATGAATGGAGACCAAGATCCAGGCCTCCCTCCCTCCGGGCCGACTATACCCGGCTGAATATGTTCGACTTGTAAGTTCCCTCGTTGGAGTGACCTCGTCGAGCGAAAAACACCCATTTGGGGGATCGAGGCGGCCGCTCCAGGCGCCTTCGTCCACGAGCAATCGATCGGGGCCGCAGCCTGAGCCGCGACCCCGATCCGACGTCTTTCCGGCAGCCTAGGCAAGCGCCACCAGCATCTGCACGAGGCGCCTCGAGGACACCCCGGCGAGGATGTTGTCGCCGTGCTTGCGCGCCCGCACGAACATGACGATCGCCGCCTTGCGGGGAAGGCTCGCGGTGGCCCGCATCTCCACCGTCGCCCAGCCGTTCGTGTCGGTGAGCGTCTCCGGCGGCTGAGACGTCCAGCCGTACGGTAGGGGAGTCACGAAGACGAGCGCGTTGCGAATGACATACCCGCGCGTGTCCGTGACCCGGAAGCGCGCCGTGATCGTCTCGGAGCGCGAGCGGAGCGGATTCGGACTGAACTCGAAGCGCGAGATGATGAACCGGTCCGGCAGCGAGACGCTCGAGTCCGGGATGGAGGTCTCCCCGCTCGGGAGCTTGATCGCACCCGCGGGGCCGCCCGAGGGCGGAGGCGGAGGCGGAGGCGGCTGGTTCGCGGCCGCGACGACCGCGGTCGCCTGCGAGAACGCGTTCACGCGCCCGTCGGTGTTGGTCGCCTGCACCCGCAGCCGAACGCGGTTGCCGACGTCAGCCCCCCTCAACGTGTAGCGGTTCCCAGTGGCACCGCCGATGTTCGCGCAGCTCGCGCCGTTCTGGTCGCAGCGCTGCCAGTAGAGGTTGTAGTCGATCGGGCGCTTCCCGGCCCATTCGCCGCGATCGCCGAACAGCGTCTGACCCTGCTGCGCCTTGCCCTCGATCGTCGGCGCCGAGGAGTTGACCGGCGGTTCGGCCGCCGGCGAGGCCGCTTGGCCGATCGCCGCGAACGTCGCCAGACCGGCGATCGCCACGAGGGCCGACGCGAGGCCAAGGCGGCGCCTTGTGCGTCCGAGCGTCCTGATCCTGCTCATTCCCATCCCCTTCTGTTGGGTTTTCCTGTTATCGTGATACGACTCTTATCGTATTACGATGTTAGTTCCTTGAACAGGATTTACAAAGCCCGAACAGTGACCCGCACTCGATCAGATCCCACCGAGCTCGAATACTTGCGGGCTGCCCGTCTGACCGAGGCGATGCTGACGTTCGAGCGCGAGGGCGAGCGGATCACGCGGGCGCGCGGGCTCTCGCTCCAGCGCTACGCCCTGCTGTTGATGATCCGAACGGCGCGGGACGGCAGTACGCGAGCGTCTCTCGCCGAGCTAAGAGAGCGTCTCGCGCGCGCGCAGAGCACCGTGGTCGAGCTCGTCAACCGCGCCGAGGACGCCGGCCTGGTGCGGCGCGAGCTCGCTCCGCGTCCGCGTAGGGGCGTGGTCGTCGCGCTGAGGCCCGCGGGCGAGGACCAGGTCTCGGCGGTCGCGGCCGAGCTCGTCAGCCATCGCCGGCGGCTCGCCCGGAGCCTGGCGTCGCCTCGCGTGACGGCACGCTCGCTCGGCGGCAAGCGGCGTTCAGGGGGCCGTGGAACAGGGTCGAAAGGTGTTCCACCCCTCTGAGCGGATAGGAGCGAGTCACGGCCGACCCCGTCCCCGCCGGCAGCGACGTGTCCGCCGGCACCTACAGGTGCACGCAGTGCGGCAAGGACCTCACGGTCTCCTCGACGAAGCACCTGCCCCCGTGCAGCGCTTGCGGAAACGGGTCCTACCGGACGATCACCGGCGGCGACAGCGTCGACGACCCCTATCCGGACAAGGGCCAGAAGACCCGACACGACTGAACCGGCGAGCGCTCGGCCTCGATGGCGTTCGGGTCTACGCCCCGAAGGGGGGCGCCGATCCGAGCCCTCGCCCCGTCCGCCATCTTGCCGACAATGAAGGGCGATAACGTCTCGAACGTGACCAGCCCACGACCGCTTCACACCGGCGGGTAGCAGCCGTGGAGTTCGCAGAGGTCGCGGCGCGTACGGAGGCCGTCCCGCACCCGCACATCCCGAGCGAGCGCGGGCGGATCCTGTACGACCACGTGCGTGAGGCGCGTCCGGAGCGCGTGCTCGAGCTCGGCACAGCCCGCGGAGTCTCGGCCGCCTATATCGCGGCGGCCCTCGAAGCGAACGGAGCCGGGACCCTCACCACCGTGGACTCCACGACGTTTCCCTGGGTCGACCCCACCCCGGAGGAGGTGCTCGGCGGCCTCGGCCTGCTGCACCGCGTCGAGCTCGACCGGACGCACAGCACGTACACCTGGTTCCTCAAGGAGCGCATCGAGGAGCGATCCGACCAGGCCGGAAACTGCGAGCCGCTCTACGACCTCTGCTTCGTCGACGGCGGCAAGAGCTGGACGACCGACGGTCTCGCCGTCTTCCTGATCGAGAAGCTGCTCCGGTCGGGCGGCTGGCTGCTCCTCGACGACCTCGACTGGAGCTTCGACGACGTCGCCGCGAAGCGCGCGCACTACTTCACACCGATCCCGCTGCTGTCTGAGAGCGAACGGCGCGAGCCCCACATCGCCGCAGTGTTCCGATTGCTCGTGATGCAGCACCCGTCGTTCACCGACTTCCGCATCCAGGACGAGGCCTGGGGGTGGGCGCGGAAGGCGCCGGGAGAGCCGCGGCGGCTGACGATCGAGGCCAAGCGGACATTTCGCAGCTATCTGCACACCGGCCTCCGGCGGCTCGCGCGCGGCTGAGAGCTCGCACGCCGGGCAGCCTCGCTCGTCGCCCGCTCTAGCCCACCGCCGCCTCGAAGCGCACGTCGCGGGCGCCCGCCTCGGCCGCCGCGAACTCGATCATCCGCCGGGCCTCGTCTGCCACCTCGTCGCGCTCGGCAGTCGAGAGCGTCCGGAAGGGGCGGATCGCAAGCGTCGCTCGGCGCTTGCCTTCGCGCTCGATCCACCACGTGGCGCGCAGCACGCCGTCCACGAGCAGGTTGTTGACGATGCGGCCGGGGGCGAGCATCGCCCTCCACGGGAAGTCCTCCGGGATGATCCGCCGGCGGTCGGCATGGCCGAGCAGGGCGTTGTCGTACTCGCCGAGGAAGCGCGCCGGCGCACAGAGGTCCGGATCCGGCCGGGGCGCGTCGGGCAGGT
>JACDAS010000243.1 GCA_013695295.1 Actinomycetota bacterium
CTGCGCTTCCGGGACGAGGGAGTGGCGAACCGCGGCTACCCGATCCCGATCCACGACGTCTCCTACGCGAGTCCCCGCGGCGGCAGGGTCACGGCCTACCTCGTCGTGCCGCCGACCCCGGGGCGGCATCCGGCGATCCTCTACCTGCACGGCTCGGGCGGGACTCTCCAGAACGGCACCGCCGACACGATCGTCCCGCGGCGCGCCCTGCGGGCGCTCGCCGCCGCAGGCAGCCACCCGAAGCGGATCCGGTGGTATCCCGGCGCGGGTCACGGGTTGAGCACCCGCGCCTATCGCGACCAGATCGCGTGGCTCGCCCGGAGGCTCGGCCTGGGCGGGGTCGTCGTTCGCGGGGCCGACGGCGGCCCGTAGACGCAGCGCGCCTCCGCTACACGAGCCGGCGCTCCAGGTAGACGGCGAGCCGTGTCAGCGGGAACGAGATCGCGAAGAACGCGGCCATGATGCCGGCGTAGATCGCGAAGGAGTGCGAGTTGCCCGAGGAGAGCTGCAGCCGCTCGATCGACTGCGTGCCCGTCGCGAGCACCTCGGAGGCGCCGATGATCGAGGCCAGCGTGGTGTTCTGGATCACGCCCGCGAGCAGGCTCACCATCGGCGGCAGGAGGCGGCGGAGTGCCTGCGGGAGGATCACGAACGCGTGCCGGCCGACCCACCCGAAGCCGAGCGCCGACGCCGCCTGATGCTGCTCGCGCGGGATCGACTCGACCGCCCCGCGCGTCGCCTCGGCGACCTGCGCACTGCCCCAGAGGACGAGGCCGATCGCCGCGGCGAGGTAGGGGCTGAAGCGGATTCCCACCGAGGGCAGCGCGAAGAAGATCAGGAAGATCGTCACGATGATCGGCAGGCCCCGCCAGACCTCGATGTAGAGGCGGATCATGCTTCGGAGCGGCCAGAAGCGGATCGTCAGGAGCGTGCCCAGCACGACCCCGACGAGCGCGCTGCCGACGACCGAGATGACCGCGATGCGCGCGGTCTCCTTCAACCCCTCGCGGGCCATGTACTCGACCACCGGCTGGACCCACTCGGGCACGATGCTCTTAAGCCTCCTCCGGCAGTGCGAGGCGGCGCTCGACGAACCGGATCACGATCGAGAGCGACCAGACGACGGCGAGGTAGACGATCGCGATCACGACGATCATCTCGGCGTCGCGAAAGGTGACGGCGGCGATCGACCGGGCGACGTTCGTCAGCTCGGGGAAGCCGATCGCCGTCATCAGGGCCGTGTTCTTGAGCACCGAGATGTACGTATTGATCGACGAGGGCAGCGCGATCCGGCTGCCGATCGGCAGCGTCACGCTGAAGAACGTTCGCAACGGGGTGAAGCCGAGCGCCAGGCTGGCCTCCCGGTAGCGGTACGGCACCGCTCCGAACCCGGCCCGGTAGTTCTCCGTGTTGAACGCGCCGCCCCAGATCATCACCGCCAGCCACGCGGTCGTGAACGGCTCGAAGCGCAGGTACGGCGTCAGCTGCGGCAGGCCGTAGAAGAGCAGGAAGATCTGGACGAGGATCGGCGTGTTGCGGATCACCTCGACGTAGACCGCCGCGAGCTGGCTGACGACGGGGATGCGGTGCGCGCGCGCCGCCCCGAGCGCGACGCCGATCGCGAACGCCCCCGCGATCCCGATCGCGGAGACCTCGAGCGTCTTGACGAGCCCGTGCGCCAGCTCGCTGCGCTGCTCCCAGATGAACGACCAGTCGAAGGCGGCGAGAACGCTCATGGCGAGAGGCGCCCGGAGCGGCCGCGTCAGGCGCGGCCGCTCCAGTACCTATCCGACTCGGTTAGGAGACGGTGCAGTCGGTCGCAGCGTCTCGGTCCTCCGGGTAGCGGAAGGCCTTGCCGGGCCTCGGGACGTTCCCCGCGAAGTCGTCGACGAGGCTCTTCGGAGCGTTCTTGCGCAGGATCGGCAGGAACAGGTCCCTCGCCTGCATGCGTCGCAGGGCGAAGTCGACCCACTTCTTCGTGACCGTGTCGCCCTTGCGGATCCCGATTCCCCACGGGATCGCGAGGAACTTGTCCTTCAGGATCTTCAGGTCGCGGTCGGTCGTGACGGCCCCGAGCAGGAACGCGTCGTCGAACATGAACGTGTCGGCGCGCCCGTCCTTCACGGCCAGCAGGGCAGAGCTCGGGGTGTCGACCTCGAGCAGCTTGCTGCCGGGCAGGCAGAGCTTCGTCCACGGCCCGTAGAGCGCCCCGCGGGTGCTGATCACCGTCTTGTCCTTCAGGTCGCGGGTCGACGCCACGCTCGAGTCCTTCTTCACGAGCAGCCGCCCGGTCGCCGAGTAGTAGGGCACCGAGAAGTCGATCACCTCGGTGCGCGCCTTCGTCCAGGTGAGCGTCGAGATGATCATGTCGACCCGTTTCGACTGCAGGGTCGGGATGCGGCTCGGTGTCGTCACGCAGACGAGCGTGAGGCGGTTCGCCTTCCCGAACGCGAACTGCGTGAACTGGCGTGCGACCTCGACGTCGTAGCCGGCGTTTCTGCCCTGTACGTCGATGAACCCGAAGGGCGGGAAGTCGCACTTCACACCGATCACCCAGCGGTTCCTGCTCTTGACGTCCGCCGGCAGCGCCGGGAACTTGACTGGCTTCGGCGTGGCCGCGGGGCCAGCTGTGCCCGAGCCTCCGACCGTGGCCGCGATCCCCCAGGTGGCGAGCACCGCGGCGCCGAGCACCCCGAGCACCGTGATTAGTCCTAGTCGTTTCATGCGCCCCCTCCTCCTACTTCGATGGCTACCTCGTCGATGTCGAGATCCTCGAGCGAGTCTCCGAGCTGCAGCGTACGGCGCAGGAAGCGCCGCGTGCGGTCCTCTTGCGGCTGGTCGAGCACGTCGACGGGGCGGCCCTGCTCCACGATCCGCCCCTCGTCCATGAAGATCACCCGGTCGCCGACCTCGCGCGCGAACTGCATCTCGTGCGTGACGACGAGCATCGTCATCCCCTCCCGGGCCAGATCCCGCATCACGATCAGCACCTCGCCGACGAGCTCGGGGTCGAGCGCCGAGGTCACCTCGTCGAAGAGCATCACGTGCGGCTCCATCATCAGCGCGCGGGCGATCGCCACCCGCTGCTGCTGCCCCCCCGAGAGCTGGTGCGGGTGCTGGCCGGCCTTCTCGGTCAGGCCGACGCGGCCGAGCAGCTCGAGCCCGCGGGCCTCGGCTTGCGCACGCGGCATCCTGCGGATCCGGCGCGCCGCGATCGTCAGGTTGTCGATCACCTTCAGGTGGGGGAACAGGTTGAACTGCTGAAAGACCATGCCGATGCGCTGACGTACCGCGGAGACGTCGGTGCCTTTGCGGGTGATCTCCTCGCCCTCGAAGAAGATCCGCCCGCTGTCCAGGGGCTCGAGCAGGTTGATGCACCGCAGCAGCGTGCTCTTGCCGCTTCCGCTCGGGCCGATCACGACGAGCACGTCGCCCGCGGCGACCTCGAGGTCGATCCCGTCGAGGACGAGGTTGTCGCCGAAGCTCTTGCGAAGCGCCTCGGTGCGGACGACGCCGCCGCTGACGTTCGGTTCCGGGCTCCCCGCCCGGGCGGTATCGATCGGTTCTACGGCGCTGATCCCGTGATCCAAGCAGGACTTGGTGGACGGCGCAAACCGATCGAGGCACCTCGCGGGGCGAGGCTCTCAGCCCGCGGTCGGCTCGACGACGTACACGTGGACGCCGAGCGGGCCGAACGTGTCCGTGAAGGAGCCCTCGAGCGAGGTCACCCGGCGGCCTTCG
>JACDAS010000260.1 GCA_013695295.1 Actinomycetota bacterium
GGCGCGAGGAAGAGGAACGGGAAGAACAGCGACCCCGTCACGACACTGACCCAGCCAGTGCGCCCGCCGACACCGACGCCGGCGGCCGATTCGATGTAGGTCGTCGCCGACGACGCCGAGGCGCCGCCCCCCGCCATCGCGGCCACGGAATCGACGAGCAGCGGCTTGCGGATCCCGGGCAGCCGGCCCTGCGCGTCGAGGTAGCCGGCCTGCTTGCCGACCCCGACGAGGGTGCCCATCGTGTCGAAGAAGTCGGCGAGGAAGAGCGAGAAGATCCAGGCGAGCGCGCCGATCACGCCCAGCTTCGCCGCCGAGAAGAAGTCGAAGCTGACGTCGCCGATGATGCTGAAGTCCGGCGACTGGACGACGTCGCCGGGCCAGCGGGCGTAGCGTGCCGTTGCGGGCGTCTCGTAGACGTCGGTCGCGTATTCCAGGATCGTGGCGAAGGCCGTTGTAAGCAGGATGCCCGCGAGGAGATCGCCGCGGAAGCCCGCCGCGCGCAGGGCGATCGTGACGACGAGCCCGAAGAGGGTGATCAGCACGGGCCAGGTCGTGAAGCGGGCGAGGTCGACCGGCACGCCCTCGGGCCCGCGGACGACGAGCCCCGACTGGAAGAGGCCGATGAAGGCAATGAACAGCCCGATCCCGATCGCAATCGCCTTCTTCAGGTCAAGCGGGATCGCGTCCATGATCTTCTCGCGCAGCCCCGTCAGCACGAGCGCGGTGACGAGTGCGCCCTCGCAGACGATGATGCCCATCGCCTCAGGGAAGCCGAGGCCCTCCCCCGCGACGAGCGAGAACGCGACCACTGCGTTCAGGCCGAGCCCCGGGGCGATCGCGAACGCTCGGTTGGTGTAGAGCCCCATCACGATCGTCATCACGCCGGCCACGAGGCACGTCGCGGTGAGGACGGCGTCGAACTCGAGCCCGCGATCCTGCAGGCCCTCGATCCCCGCGAAGCCGAGGATCGCCGGGTTCACGAAGATGATGTAGGACATGACGATGAAGGTCGTCACACCTGCCATCGAGTCCCGCGCGAGCGTGGTGCCGTGCTCGGCAAAGCGGAACCTGCGTGCGAGAGCGCTCATCGTACGGCTCCTTTCGCGCGGCGGAAGTGGCACCCGATGCTAGAGCCTGGATCGGCCGTCGCGCGCGTCCTCGCCCGGCTCGAGGAGCTCTACGTGATCGGAGGCGGGCTCGGGGCGAACCGGATCGGATACTCCTCGGAGGAGGACGAGGCGCACAGACTGGCCCGGGGGTGGATGGAGCAGGCAGGGCTCGACGTCTCGGTCGACGCGGCCGGCAACCTGATCGGGAGGCACCCCGCGGGCTCTGCCGCCTGGACCGGCTCGCACCTCGACTCGGTGCCGAACGGCGGCCGCTACGACGGGGCGCTCGGCGTCGTGGCGGGGATCGAGGCGGTCGAGCGAGCGGGGCACGGCGCGGTCGTCGCCTTCCGCGACGAGGAGCGCGGCTGCGCGGGCAGCCGGGCCCTGACCGAGCGCCCTGACTCCTACGTCGAGCTCCACGTCGAGCAGGGGCCGGTGCTCGCGGCGGGGTCGGCGCCGCTCGGCGTCGTCACCGGGATCGCGGGCGTCGCGCGCGGGGAGTTCGAGCTCGAGGGAAGACCGGGGCACGCCGGGACGGTCCCGATGGCGGGCCGGGAGGATGCGCTGGTCAGTGCGGCCGAGCTCGTCCTGCGGGTGCGAGACGCGGCGCTAGGAATCGAGGGCGCTGTCGCGACGGTGGGGCGGCTGGAGGTCGACCCGGGAGCGCTCAACGTCATCCCCGGGCGCGCTGTCGTCTCCGTGGACGCCCGCGCGCCCGACACGGAACGGTTCGAGCGGCTGATCGGCGCGCTCGGCCTCGAGCCGACCTACCGCGTCGAGCCGGCGGCGATGGACGCAGAGTTGCGGGCCTTGCTCTGCCGGGAGCTCGGGTCACGCGGACTACCGGTCGTCGAGCTGTCCTCCGGAGCCGGCCACGACGCCGGCATCCTCGCCGCGAAGGGCATCCCGAGCGCGATGCTCTTCGTGCGCAGCCTGAACGGCGGGGCCAGCCACTCGCCCGAGGAGCTCTCGAGCGACGAGGACGTGGCGCTCGGAGTCGAGGTTCTGACGGCCGCCCTGCGCCGGTAGCGCCCACGGGGCGGTTCTGTCCGCCGAAGACAGGTCCCGGTGCCTGGCACCGAACCGGCGCGCGGCCATGGCTAGGAGCTACGGGTCCGGCCGGCCGGCGGGCGGAGTCTTGCCTGCTCTCGCGGCAGTTCTAGCGGGCGGCGGCCAGTGGTGGTGCCTGGCACCGGGTCATGTCCCGAGGGGACTACGGCTCGGTGAAGCGGATCTGCTGCGCACCCTCCCAGAGGAAGCGCTTCCCGAGCTGCGGCAGATTCTCGCCGCCCTCCACGATCGTCGCGAAGTGGTTGCCCGCGAGGGGGCCAGCCTTGCTCGCGAAGCTGACGTAGCCGTAGGCGAGCAGGATCTCCGTCTCGCTGACGCCGCCCGGATAGAGGACGATCTCGCCGGGATTCGGGTAGCAGGTCGCGTTCTCGGGGCCGAGGCCGAGATCGAGGTCGCCGAAGGGGATCCAGCCGGCCTCGCCGCTCCAGCGGACGTGGATGATGCGGCTCTCGAGCGGCAGCAGGCGCCGGAAGGCGGCGACTGTTCGCGGCGCCGAGTCCTCCTCCAGCCGCGCGCGGAACGAGAAGCCGCCCGTCTCGATCCCGAGCATCCTCCGAACCTACTTGATGCGCGCGCCAGCGCGGATCCAGGCGCCGAGCCGGTCGCGCTCGGCCTGGGTCATCCGCGTCACGTTCGCGAGCGGCATCGCCTTCGTCCGCACGGATTGCTGCTCGATCGCCGCCGCCAGGGTTCGGATCTGCTCCGGGGTGTCGAGCACGATCCCCTTGGGCGCCGTCGGGAAGGACTCGTCGGTTGGGGCGAGCGAGTGGCAACTGGCGCAGCGGCGCTCGACGATCGTCTTCACCTCCGCGAACGGCACCGCGCCGGCGGCGGGCCCTGCCGGCGCCACGTCCCCCGGCCGGATCGCGACGGCGAGCCCGGCGATTGCGAGCGCGGCGGTCGCCGGGATCGCCCACACCGTCCTCCCCGTGTGGCGCAGGTTGAAGAAGTGGCGGATCCAGGCGCCGATCAGCATGCCGATGACGAGGACCAGCCAGCCGCGCTCGCGCGCGTAGAGAAAAGGGAAATGCGTCGCGATCATCGTCAGCACAACCGGCAGCGTCAGGTAGTTGTTGTGCACCGAGCGCTGCTTGGCGCCGATCCCGGGAGTGGGGTCCGGCTCGCGGCCGGCCTCCTTGGCGCGGATCAGCTCGCGGTGCGCCGGGATGATGTTCAGCAGGACGTTCCCGGCCATCATCGTCCCGAGCATCGCTCCGACCTGGATCCAGACCGCGCGCGCGCTGAACAGGTGGCTGACGCCGTAGGCGGCAAGGGTCGTCAGGCCGAGGAGGCAGGCTCCGAGCACCAACTCGCGCCCACGTAGCAGGCGGCAGAGGAGGTCGTAGACGACCCACGCCGCGGCGAGCAGGCCGACGCTGATCGCCGTGGCGGCGAGCGGGCCGAGGTCGGCGACGTCGCGGTCGATCAGGTAGAGG
>JACDAS010000288.1 GCA_013695295.1 Actinomycetota bacterium
AGCCGGACATGTTCGCCGCCGGGGCCGACATCGGCCAGTTCCCGGGCATCTCGGCCGAGCTCGCCCGCGAGGGCAGCCGGGCAGGCCACGAGCTGTTCGGTCGGATCCGCGCGCTCCCCTACCCCACCCTGGCGGCGATCAACGGCGCCTGCCTCGGGGGAGGGGTCGAGCTCGCGCTGCACTGCGACTTCCGGACGATCTCCTCGTCCGTGCGCCACTTCTCGTGCCCGGAGGTCTTCCTCGGCCTCTTCCCGGCGTGGGGCGGCACGCAGCTCGTCCCGCGGCTCGTCGGCGCGGAGACGGCGGTTCGATTCGTCGTCGAGAACCCGCTCCGGCAGAACCGGATGCTCGACGGGCGCAAGGCGTTCGAGCTCGGCTTCGCTGACGCCCTCCTGGAGCCGGTCGATTTCCTCGACGAGTCGCTCGGCTTCCTGGAGGCTCGCGTCGGCGGCACGCCCAGCCGCGAGGACGCCGACCTAGCCGGCCTCGCCGAGGTGGTGCGGAAGGCGCGCTCGCGGCTCGAGGATCAGGTGCACGGCGCCGCGCCCGCGCCGTACGTCGCGCTCGACCTGATCGAGGGCTCCGGGGCGTGGTCGCTCGAGGAGGGCTACCGGGCCGAGGAGGAGGCGATCGCGGAGCTGCTGCCGGGCAGGCAGGCGCAGGCCTCGATCTACGCCTTCGACCTCGTCGAGCGCCGCGCGAAGCGCCCGGCCGGGATCCCGGAGGTCGAGCCGCGGACCGTGGCGCGGGTCGGCATCGTCGGCGCTGGCCTGATGGCGACCCAACTCGCGACGCTCTTCCTCCGGCGGCTCGAGGTCCCGATCGTGCTCCTCGACGTGAAGCCTGAGCTCGTCGACTCGGCTGTCGAGTCGATCCGGGAGGAGCTCGCGTTGCAGGTCGCGAAGGGCCGCTACGACGAGGGCCGGGCCGAGCTCCTGGGCTCGCTCGTCTCCGGCTCCACCTCCTACGACGTCCTCGAGGGCTGCGACCTCGTGCTGGAGGCGGTGTTCGAGGAGTTGGCCGTCAAGCGCGAGGTCTTCGCCGCCGCCGAGCAGGTCGTCTCGCCCGCGTGCGTGCTCGCCACGAACACCTCGTCGCTCTCGGTCGCCCGCATGGGCACCGACCTCCGGCACCCCGAGCGCCTCGTGGGCATGCACTTCTTCAATCCCGTGGCGCTGATGCCCCTGGTTGAGCTCATCCGCACGCCGGCGACGGACGACGCGACGCTGGCGACCGCGGCCGACGCGATCGCCCTTCTGCGCAAGCGAGCGATTCTCGTCCGCGACGCCCCCGGCTTCGTCGTCAACAGGGTGCTCAGCCGGATGACCCGCACGCTGATGGACGCACTCGAGCACGGCAACTCGGTCGACGAGACCGACGAGGCGATTCTCCGCCTCGGAATGCCGATGGCGCCGTCAGTGCTGCTGCAAATGGTCGGCCCTCGGGTTGCGAACCACGTCCTCGAGACGATGCACAACGCCTTTCCGGACCGCTTCCCGCTCTCGCCGACGCTGGCGGCCCTCGCCGAGGGCCGGGACGAGGTCGTCGTGGTCGAGCACGCCCCGAAGACGATCGACGAGATCACCGCGGCGGCGGTCGAGGCCGTCTGCGACGAGGTCGGGCGCCTCCTCGAGGATGGCGTCGTCTCGGACGTGCGCGACGTCGACACGGCACTCCTCCTAGGCGCAGGCTGGCCCTTCTTCCTCGGCGGGACGAAGTTCCTCGACCAGACCGGCGTCTCCGAGCGAGTGCTCGGCCGCCCGCTCGCCGCCCCCCGCGCTCCTCTAGCCTAGAACCGTGGCGCACGACGACTGGCGAATCCGGATCGAGCTCTCGGAGCGAGGTCACGCCCAGGGTCTCCTCGAGCGATTCGGCCTCGGCCTCAGCACGCCGGCCCAGAAGCTCGCGACGGAGCTGGCGGAGCGGCGTCTCGCGGTCTCGGGCGAGGACGACGTCGTGTTCGTCTACGCCTCGACCCAGGCCGAGGCCGAGCGGGCGCGCACAGTGGTCGAGACCGAGCTGGCGGAGGCGGGTCTCGCCGCGACCGGCCTGCGCCTCGAGCAGTGGCTCGACGACGAGGATCGGTGGTCCGACGATCCGCCCGGACCAGACGTCGACGAGGAAGTGCTGGCGCGCGGATACGCCCCGTGGGAGGTTCGGGTCGAGTCCAGCTCGCGAGCAGAGGCCTCCGCGCTCGCCGCCGAGCTCGAGCGAGAGGGCTACGACGTCGTACGGCGCTTCAGCTACCTCCTCGTCGGTGCAGCCTCCCGCGAGGACGCGGTGCGGCTCGCCGCAAGGCTCCACGGGGAGGCCGAGCCGAGCTCCGAGCTCGTGTGGGAGGTGCTGCCGCAGAATCCGTTTGCGGTCTTTGGCGGCCTCGGTGGCGCCGGCACCCCGCTCTAGGTCAAGCATCTAGCCCCGCTCAGGGCACCGGCGAGCGCCGCGGGGGCCGATCGATCGGCTATCCTTGTCAGCGCGACGTTCGCCCAAGGGCTTCGAGCGAGCGCGCACACCCTCGAGGACATCGTGGCACCGCGCGTGCCGCGCGCATGCAACAGACCACAGAGCAGCCGACGACCGCGTCGGAGGCGCTGGACGGCCTAGCGGCCGCCGCTCTCCGGGCCGCAGCCTGGGCCGGGGAGGCGTTTCTGCGCTCGGGCGAGGATCCGGCGACGGCGCTCGCCGCCGGGACGGCGAGGCGCCGCGCGCTCGACGCCGCGCTGGCCGAGCTCGAGGCCGGGCTGCCCTCGCCTTCGGCCGACTGGAAGGTCCGCTTCGCCCTGATGCTGGGCCTCGAGCGGGTGCTGAGCGAGCACCCGCCGCACCTGGCTTCTGGCACGGAGCTCCGGCGGCATCAGATCGACGCCCTAGCCGGCATGTTGACGGAGCTGATCGCCGCCACCGAGGAGGGGTCGCCCGCGGAGGAGAACGGCAACGGCCAGCTGGACGAGGAGCTCGAGGACGAGGAGGACGAGGCCGAACCAGACGCCGAAGACGACGAGCCCGCAGCGGCCCAGGACGCTCCCGCGGAGGACCGCGGGGCCGTCCGGCGCTATCGCTTCCGGCATCCAACTGCCTCCGGGAAGACAATCGCCGCCGCCGGATTCGTCGAGGCCGCGCGGACGCTCGGCGTCCTCATCCTCACGCACCGCCGGTTGCTCGTCTCCCAGTTCAACCGGGAGCTGACGGCAGAGGGCTACGCCGGGCGCTTCGAGCCCGCGGTCGAGCGAGGCGCGCAGCCCCGGCGCCCGGCACCGCTGACGATCCAGACCTACGCGTGGTTCGCCAGGCACGTCTCGGAGCTCAGCGGCGAGGCCTACCAGCTCGTCATCTGCGACGAGGCCCACACGGCCCTCGGCGAGAAGACGAGCGCGGCGATCCGCAGCTTCCCCGAGCCGGTCTTCATCGGCATGACCGCGACGGAGCAGCTGATCGCCAAGCAGGTCTCGGACGTCTTCCCGGCCTCGGTCGACGACCTCCCACTCGCCGATGCCGCCCGTCGCGGCCTGATCGCGCCGCTTCGCTGCCTGCGCATGCGCCCGGCTGCGGCGATCTCCTCCGTGCCGATCGTCGGGGGGGACTTCGAGGAGCGTGCGCTCGCCGCCGTCCTCGACCACGAGGCGCTGAACCAGGCCGCGGCGAGCCTCTACCGCGACCGCTTCGGGCACACCCCGGGCATCGTCTACGCAGCCGGCGTCGACCACGCCTACAACCTCGCGCAGGAGTTCCGCGCGGCCGGTCTGAAGGCCGAGGCCGTCAGCGGGCGAACGCCTCCGGTCAAGCTGGCGGAAACGCTCGCCGCCTACGAGCGCGGCGAGATCAACGTCCTGATCAACGCCATGCTGCTCGCGGAGGGCTGGAACTCGCCTCGCGCCACCGTCTGCATGCACCTGGCGCCGACCGCGAGCCGCCGGGTCTACCAGCAGCGGATCGGGCGCATCATGCGGATTCACCCCCGCAAGGAGGCCGGCATCGTCGTCGACTTCGTACCGAAGTCGGCCACGCACAACGAGCGTGTGATCTCCCTGCACAGCCTGCTGGACACCGATTTCTACCGCGAGGGGGCACGCGTCACGCCGGCGCCGCGCAGGCGAGTCCAGCGGCGCGCGCGGCGGAAGCTGACCCCGGCGCCGTGGCTCGTCCCGGTGACGCCGGACGTCGAACGCCGGCTGGGGGTCATCCTCAGGGAGTGGCAACGGATCGATCCCCGCTTCCTGGACGACGAGGAGCAGCGCTACTGGGCGGCGATCGCGGGCCGCCAGATCCGCTTCGACGAGCGCGCGGAGTTCGCCAAGAAGTTCGCGGAGAGCCAGGCCGGCAAGGGGGCGCTCGAGCAGTTCCTCACCACCTGCGCCGCCGAGAACCCGAACCGCAGACTTCGGTCGATCGCACTGGCCGACCGGGTCTCGATGACCGTCGAGCGGGCGGACTTCGACGACCTAGTCACGCTCGTGACCCAGGCCCCGACCTGGGAGAAGGACCGGGTTGCCGGCGTCCGGATCCTGCTCCGGGCCCTCGGCGAGGGCCGCGCCGACGCGCCCGACCAGATCCTCGCGCGCTGGACGTGGAAGCTCGCCCGCGCGACGCGGAAGGTGCAGGATCGGCGCGCGAGCGGCGAGTTCCCGGAGGCGAAGCGCCTGCTCGGCGCGCTCGCGAACTCACGCGGCCACCGGCACGAGGAGAACGCCGCGAAGCTCGTGAACGCCTCGCTCGAGCTCCCGCTCGAGGTCGGCGTCGCGCTGCTCGCCTCCGCCGAGGGGTACACGCCGCGTGCGACGAAGCTGATCGACGCGGCGCGCGAGCGGCTCGGGACGCTCTCGGAAGTCGCTTTCGCGCTCGCCGAGAACCTGCCGGCGCCCAAGGCGCAGGGCGGCCGCTCACGCAAGCGCCGCAGGCGCCGGCGCGGGCGCGGGCAGGAGCAGCCGGCGGTCGCGCAGACGC
>JACDAS010000305.1 GCA_013695295.1 Actinomycetota bacterium
GAAGTGATCCGTGCGTGCCGAGCCCGTGTGCAGAGCGACGAGAGCGGCAGCAAGGTCGCCGGATGCCTGGGCGGCCTGTGTTCGGATCGCGGCGAGCGCGTAGGGGTTCTTCTTCTGCGGCATGAGCGCGCTCGCCCTGCTGTGTGCGTCGTCGAGCTCGATCAGCCCGAACTCCTGACTCGCGTAGATCTCGAAGTCCTGTCCCAGCTGGCTCTGGTGCGTGGAGGCGATCGCGAGCGTCGCAAGCAGCTCGAGGTAGACGTCGGCCTGCCACGCCGCGTCCTTGGCGTGCTCGACGAGACCGTCGCAGCCGAGGAGCTGGGCGAGCCGTGTCCGGTCGAGCGACCAGCGTGATCCGGCGCTCCCGCCGGCGCCCGCGACGCTCGCGCCGAGGGCCGCATGGGACGAACGCGCGCGCTCGGCGTCGCGGAGCGCAGGGTAGGCGTACGCGAGCAGCAGGTGACCGACGGTGGTCGGCTGGGCGGGCTGGAGGTAGGTGTAGTCGGTCGCGAGCGCCGAGCGCGTCGCACGGGCGTGCCGCGCGAGCGCCGCGGCCTGGCCGGCGAGCGCGTCGTGGAGCTCTCGCGCCCCGGCGCGGGCCGTCAGCCGCAACCCGACACGAAACGCCTCGCGGCGCGGGCGTCCCGCACTCAGCCATCCGGCCGCCGACCTTCCCACCCGCCGCTCGAGCTCTGCCTCACGGGCGTTGAAGGCGTCGCCGAGCGCCAGGTCCCAGGGGAACTCGTCGCCGGGAATCGCATGCAGCTCGAGCAGCCCGAGCAGAAGTGCCTTCGCGTCGTCGCCCGAGAGGTCGCCGCCCTCGACGAGCGCGACGGCGTGCGCAAGGTCGGCGAGGGAGAGGCCACGCGCGAGGCGCGGGCCGTGCGTGGCCTCCGCCGCGTAAGCAGCCGACACGAGCTCACCCGCCGCGCCGCCACGCAGTCGGCCACCCCGCCCCAACTCCTCGGCCTCAGTCACGGGGGACAGACTAGGAGGGCCTCCAAGAACTCGTTTCAGAATGACGACTCGCCGAAACGAGTTCTAAGCCTCGGCCTGCTCCTGCTCCGGCTTCGGGACCGGCGAGACCGCCCGCTCGGTCGGCTCGTCCACCAGGTTCAGCACGCGCATCCCGTGCACGAAGACGACGGTGCCGCCGAGCCAGCCGCCGAGGGTCAGCAGGCCGAAGCCCACGAGAGTCAGGAGCAGGGGCCCGGTCGTCACGTCGCCGGCCTTGAAGTCGTCATGGCCGACGAGCAGCGCGAGCAGGAAGAACACGGAGGCAATCAGCATCGCGACCATGTGGGCGGTCGCGGTCTTCCAGAGCTCGGTGCCCCGCGTGATCCCGAGCCAGTCGATCAGGCCCGTCAGCGAGGTGGCCATAGTCGTGATCAGACCGGCCAGCAACGCGAGCCACCAACCCTGGGTCGCCGCGTGGTCCGAGATGCCGAGGACGTCGGCGAGCGCCGCCACGGTCGCGAAGGTGTAGATCCCGATCGTCGCGTCCGTCAGCGGCGGATGGAGCGGATGCCCGGGGAGGCCGCGGAGCAGGTACCCGAGCTTCACGCGCGGACTATTGCCGGTAGGCCGCCGAACGAAACCGCCGCACGCGTTCCTGGCAGGCCGGCCCGTCCGAGTAGCCTGCGCGAGTGCCGGGCTTCCTGCTCGTCAACCCGAACTCGGGCGTCGGTGACGGCGTCGAAGTCGGCGACCTGCTCGCGGAGGCCCGCCGGCGCGGTGTGACCGCACGCGTCCTGGAGCCCGGCGACGACGCGGCGGCACTCGCGTCGGAGGCTCCGGCCGGCCCTGTCGGGGTCGCGGGCGGCGACGGGTCGCTGGCATTGGTCGCCGACGTCGCGCTCGCGCGGGAGCTTCCGTTCGTCTGCGTCCCCTTCGGCACCAGGAACCACTTCGCGCGCGACGTCGGCCTCAACCGTGACGATCCGCTCGCAGCGCTGGCCGCGTTCGACGGGGTGGAGCGCCGGATCGACGTCGGCCGAGCCGGGGAGCGCCTGTTCCTCAACAACGTCTCGCTCGGCGTCTACGCCAGCCTCGTGCACCGACGGGAGCACCATCGCCGCCGCCGCGACGCACTGGCCCTGGGGCGGGCGCTCGCGCTCACGGCCAGGCATCGCCATCGGCTCCGCGCGTCGGTCGACGGCAGCCCGCTCGACGCGCGAATCATCCTCGTTGCCAACAACCACTACGCGCTCGATCTGCTCTCCCTCGGCGAGCGCGAGCAGCTGGACGGTGGCCTGCTCCACCTCTACGCCGCGGGCGGCCTGCTGCCGCGAACCTGGAAGGAGCGGACTGCGCCGGAGTTCGCGCTCGACATCGAGGGGGGTCGCGTCGCGGCCGCGTTCGACGGCGAGCCCGTCGAGCTCGAGACGCCGATCCGCTTCAGGATCGAGCCGCGCGCGCTACGCGTCCTGCTGCCGCCGCCAGGCGCGTAGGACGGCCTGAACCGTGGCGAACGCGCACTCCTCGGGCGGCGGCAGCTCGTCGCGCGCGAACCAGCGGAGCTCCGCGACGTCGTCGGCTGCGACGGGCTCGCCCTCGTCGATCCGGGCGAGCCAGGTCAGGTTGAGAGTCTTCGCCGCTCCGGCGCCCTCGCCGTAGTCGTCGACCGTGACGCAGAGGAGCTCGAGTGGCGTGACGTCGAGCCCGGTCTCCTCTCGCAGCTCGCGGCGGACGGCGTCCAGCGGCTGCTCCCCCTCCTCGAGGAAGCCGCCAGGAATGTCCCACAGTCCCTTCGCGGGCTCGATCGCACGCCGGCAGAGGAGCACGCGCCCACGGTCGTCGACGCAGAGGGCGTTCGCCGTCGGCGCCGAGCTCGCGTAGGCGACGAAGCCGCAGGCCTGGCAGCTCGCACGGCCGCCCTCGGGCTCAATCGGGGCCGCGCAGGCCGGACAGAACCTCCACAGGTCGAGTCGCCCCAAGCTGCGGCAACAATAGAGTGAGGAGACCCGTGCACGATCAACCCCCACCGACGCCCGACGAGGAGCAGGACGAGGGTCCCGAGCGCCAGCTCGCAGAGGACGAGATGCGCGGTGGGCCCGGACATGGCGATCCCGGCCGCGTCGGGGCAGACGAGGACGGGA
>JACDAS010000321.1 GCA_013695295.1 Actinomycetota bacterium
CCGGCTGCAAGACACCGCCGCCGACCGTCTTCTTCCACTACTCCGGCGAGAACTCGGGTCAGCCCGGGCCCGCCGACACCCTGCGCTACGTGGCCGACAGCGGAGCGCGCGTCTTCCACGCCGCGACGCTCCGCTTCTCCTGGGGGCTCGATTCGTTCGGCACGGGTCTTCCGGGACCTGACACGCGCCTCCAGCAGTTCATGCGGAACGCCCTCGACGACCTCACCCGGCCCGCGCGACCCGCGCTCGCGCCGGTCCGGCGCAGGCACGAGGTGCGCCTTGGGATCGGCCGGAGGCCGGACGCGCGTGTGCGCTACGTCGCGATCTACCGCCACCGCGGCGGCGGGAGGTTCAGGCCGGCCTCCCCCGGCGCCGAGCTCGTCTGCGCCACCCTCGCCCCGACGTGCGTGGACACCACCCCGCCGCCCGAGGGTCCCTTCCGGTACCTGGCGATCGCGCGGGATCCGTGGGGGGCGTCGTACCCCGTGTTCTCGAAGCGCCTCCGGTTCCGGTAGGGCGGGGCCGGCGCGTCACCCCGCCGCCGGAAGAGCGCGAGCATGTCGGCGAAGCAGCGCTCCACGGTCGCCGTGTAGAGCTTCTTCTTGGTGCCGAAGAGCCGAAGAGATACGGCTGGGAGATGCCCGCGGCGCGCGCGCGATCTCTTCCGTCGACGTGCCGTAGAGACCCTTCTGCGCGAAGAATCCTTGCGCGACGAGGACGAGCTCCTCGCGGCGCTCCGCGGCGGTCATGTGCTCAGCGGTACACCGTCAAGACCTCCGTCACCCGATCGAGATCGGTCTCGGACAGGCGCGAGTGGAATGGCAGCGCAAGCGCCTGCTCGAACGCCCGGTCTGCTCCCGGGAAGCTTCCCTGCTCGCGGTAGGCCGCGAGCCGGTGGAGCGCGTAGGTGCCGATCTGAGCCTGGATGCCGGCCGCGCGCAACGCGGCGAGGGCTGCGTCGCGCCGGTCCGAGCGGACGACGTAGGCCTGCCAGCCGTGGGTGTCGCCCTCGGCGGCGGCCGGGGTCTCGACGACGCCCGCGAGCCGCTCCTCGTAGGCCGCAGCCAGCCCCGCCCGGGTGGCGAGCAGCTCCCCGAGCCGCCGGAGCTGCGGGGTCCCGATCGCGCAGAGCAGGTCGGGAAGCCGGTAGTTGAGCCCCGGGGCCGCGATCTCGAACTCGCCCTGCGGCTCGATCCCGTGATGGCGCAGCCGGCGGACCGCCGTGTCCAGCTCCTCGCTCCCGGTCGTGACCGCGCCTCCCTCCCCCGTCGTGACGATCTTGCGCGGGTGGAACGAGAGACAGCCGAGCACGCCGAGGCCGCCGCACGGCATGCCACGCCAGCGTGCGCCGAGCGCGCCGGCCGCGTCCTCGACGAGATGGACGTCGGGCGGGACTGCGTTCTGGAGCTCCTCCCAGTCGAGCGGGCGGCCGAAGAGGTGCACGGCGAGCACCGCCCGGGTTCTCGACGTGACGGCGTCGTAGACCCGGCCGAGGTCGAGGTTCATCGTCTCCGGGTCGACGTCGACGAGCACGGGCCGAGCGCCTGCGAGCAGCGCGACGTTCGCCGTCGCCGGGAACGTGTACGCGGGGACGATCACCTCGTCGCCCTCCCCGATCCCGAGCGCGAGCAGGGCCAGGTGCAGGGCGGCCGTCCCGGACGAGACTGCGGCGGCGTGCTCGACCCCGCAGGCCCGCGCGATCGCCTCCTCGAACTCGACGACCTTCGGCCCCATGGTCAGCTGCCCGCTCTCGAGTACCTCGGCGACGGCCGCGGCCTCCTCGGCGCCGACGTCCGGCCAGGCGAGGCGGATCGTCACGCGGCGGAGATCGCGCGCTGCCGGTACCAGGCGATCGTGCGGGCGAGCCCCTCGTCGAGCTCGACCCGCGCCTCGAAGCCGAGCAGCTCGCGCGCCTTCTCGACGTTCGGGATCCTGAGCTCGACGTCCGCGTAGTGGAGCGGCTCGAAGACGATCTCGCCGCGGGCTCCGGTCAGGCGCTTGATCCGGTGCGCGAGGTCGAAGATCGTGACCGCCGACCGCGCGTTGCCGACGTTGAACGTCTGCCCTACGGCCTCGGGCCGCTCGAGGCAGAGGAGCAGCGCCTCGATCATGTCGTCCACGTACAACCAGGCGCGGATCTGCGAGCCGTCGCCGTGGATCGTCAGGTCGCGTCCGGCGAGCGCGGCCTCGATGAAGGCGCGGATCGCACCGCCGCCGATCTGCCCCGGGCCGAAGACGTTGAACGGGCGGACGGTGACGGTCGGCAAGTTCAGCTCGTCGTGGTAGGCGTGGGCCATGTGCTCGCCGGCGAGCTTCGAGACGGCGTAGGTCCAGCGCGCCTCCCCGACCGAGCCCGTCG
>JACDAS010000327.1 GCA_013695295.1 Actinomycetota bacterium
TCTCGCTCCTCGTAGCGCGGCGCCGCGACCTCGAACGGCAGGCCGAGCTGCTCGAGGATCGCGCGACGCTGGGGCGAGGTCGAGGCCAGCAGGAGCGGGGGCGCGGGAGAGGCGCTCATCGGCCCGGCCGGATGCTAGATGGATGAGCCAGCCTGCGAGTGCGCCAGGTCCCGAGCAACGATCAGAGCCTGCGCGCCTTCCAGATCTCCTCGCTCGGCCAGCGCCGCGCCCACTCCCGCGTCGGCAGCGCCGGGTAGCGGTGCGGCGGCCCCTCCTCCGGGGGGCGCACCTCGATCAGGTCGAGCACCTCGAAGCCGCTCCCGCGGAGGAGGCGAATCCAGTCTCCGTAGCCGAGGTGAAACTCGACCGACTCGTCTTCTGGCCATTCGAAGCGGTGCAGGCCGAAGTAGTCGCGCAGGAGCACCGGGCCCGGAGGCACCTCCTCGTCGGGCGAGCAGAGCATGGCGAGGGTGCCGTTGACGAGGAAGACGAGCTCTCCGCCGGGTCGGAGCAGCCGTGCGGCCTCAGGGATCCACAGGTAGGGGTCGGCCCAGATCGAGGCGCCGTACACCGAGACGGCGAGGTCGAAGCTCGCGTCCGCCAGCGGTACGGCCTCGGCGCTCGCCTCGACGAGCGGGAACTCGAGGCCGAACCGGCGCTGCAGCTCGCGCGCGGTCTCGAGCTGCGCGGGCGTGAGGTCGAGGCCGACAGGCCGGGCCCCGCGACGCGCCAGCCAGGCGGAGACGTACGCGGTGCCGCACCCGAGCTCGACCACGTCGAGACCCGAGACGTCCGGGAGGGCGCGCACCTCCGACTCCGGCACCCGCCAGACGCCCCAGGTGATCTCCTCCTGCGCCCAGTTGCGCGGCGCGGACTCGGCGTAGGTCGGCGCGTACTCCGTCCACTGGCGCCGGTTTCGCTCCGCGTGCTCCGAGAGCCCTTCGGTCAAGCCGCCGGAAACCAGAGGTCGATCTCGCGCTCGGCGGACTCGGGCGAGTCGGAGCCGTGCACGAGGTTGTCCGGCATCGAGAGCGCCAGGTCTCCACGAATCGTCCCGGGCGCCGCCTCGGCGGGGTTCGTGCCGCCCATCGTGGTGCGGACGACGGCGATCGCGCCCTCCCCCTCGAGCACCAGGGCGAGCGTCGGTGCGGAGGTGATGAACTCGACGAGCTCCCCGAAGAACGGCTTCTCGCGGTGCTCGGCGTAGTGCCGCTCGGCAAGACCCCGGTCGACGGTCAGGAGCCGCGCCTCACGGATTCGCAGACCGCGGTGCTCGAACCGAGTCAGGATCTCGCCGGCAAGCGACCGTCGCACGGCGTCCGGCTTGACGAGGACGAGCGTCCGCTCGACTGCCATTCAGAGGGACTGCTCGGACGACTCGGCGCGAGGCCGGCGCATCCGCCTGCGTCGAGGTTCCTCGATCGCCGTCCCGATCCCGAGCGCCGAGGGACGGTCGATCGGCGTCTCGCAGAAGGGGCAGACCTGCCAGAGCGCGTCGAGCGGCGCCTTGCAGTTCAGGCAGGCCTCCTTCAGCTTGGTCGTGCAGACGGGGCACACGAGGAACGTCTCGTCGACCTCGGCCCTGCAGACCGGGCAGTGCAGGTCTCGCAGCGCCAGCCGCTCCTCCATCGCCTTGATCTCGAGCTCGCGCTCACGCACGTCCTCCAGGTACTCGGGCGGGCGGAAGAGCATGTAGATCAGGGGGCCGACGAACGGGGGTATGAGCCCGAGCACGGTCGCCATCGCAACGAGCCAGGGATCCTCGATCCGCCGCCGGGCGTCCTTGTAGACCCAGTAGGCCGTCGCGAGCCAGAAGACGCCCGCGAGGAAGAGCGAGAGGTTGCGGATGACGAGCCAGGTCCCCGAGTCGAAGAATTCGTTGACGCCGTCGAAGATGCCGTTGTCGTCTGGCGTGGTCGCCCCGAGGATTCCGAGGCTGAACGGGTTGCGCGTCATAGCAGCATCTTTCCGATCATGTAGCCGGCGGCAAACGCGAGTCCGACGAACGCCAGGAGGGCGACGGCGGCAAACGCGAAGACACTCAGCCGCTCAGCAAGGTTCTGCATCGTACGGATTCTTCCTCTTGCCTCGACAGGTCCGCGAGCAGGTAGAGCGAGCCGGTGACGAGCACGGGCGATCCGAGCTCGTGCGCCCGGGCAACGGCGGCACTCGGATCCGGCTCGGTCTCGACCCGGTCGAACCACGGTCGCGCCCGCCGGGCGAGCTCCTCCGCGGGCAGGGCGCGCGGGTTGGACGACGTCGTCGCGACGAACGTGTCGGTGAGCTCCGCCAGCAGGCGCAGGATGCCCTCCACGTCCTTGTCCGACAGGATCGAGGCGGCGATCGCACCGAGCGGGGGCAGGTGGGGCGCGATGTAGGAGACCGCATCGGGCGTGTGCGCGCCGTCGCGGATCTCGTCGGCCCGTCGCTCCAGGCGTCCCGGCAGCGAGACCGCGCGGGCCGGGGCCGGATCGACGACGTAGCCGAGGAACGCCTCCGCGGCCTTCGTGGCGAGATCGACGTTGTCACCGGCGGCGGCAAGCACGACCTCTGCCGCCCCGGCCTCCTCGGCGAGCGGCGCCCACTCCGGCTCGCCGAGCACGACGCTCGACCGTGGCCTGATCACCGCCAGCTTCTCGCGCGCGATCGCGTCCCGCGTCGGACCGAGGACCTCCGTGTGCTCGAGCGCGACGTTCGTCAGGACGACCGTGAACGTGTTCAGAACGTTCGTCGCGTCGTGGCGGCCGCCGAGGCCGGCCTCGACGACGGCCGCGTTCACCTCTGCGTCGGCGAACGCGAGCAGCGCGGCTGCCGTGAGCACCTCGAACTGGGTCGCGCCCGCCTGCTCGGCCGCCCCGCGAACGGCGCCGACGGCGCGCTCGAAGTCGGTCTCGGCGCCGCCGATCCGGATCCGCTCGCTCCAGGCGCGGACGTGCGGCGAGAGGTAGGTGCCGACCTCGAGGCCCTCGGCCGCGAGCAGCGCCTCGATCATCCGCGAGGTCGTCGACTTGCCGTTCGTCCCGACCACATGGATCGCCGGGTACCGAAGCTGCGGGTTCCCGAGCTCCGCGAGCAGTGCCAGCATCCGGTCGAGCCCGAAGCCGTCGCTCGGCCAGGGGTCGAGCGACTCGATCCACTCAGTCTGCGAGCGCATCGAGGTCGCGGCGATACCGGTCGAGCTTCTCCCGCTCGGCCTCGACGACCTCGGACGGCGCCTTGGCCACGAAGCGCTCATTCGCGAGCTTCCCCTCGGCGCGCTCGATCTCCCGTCGCAGCCTCGCCCGCTCCGCCTCGACGTTGCCGTTTCCCCTGGCCCGCTCGGGCTTGACGACCGCGTCGAAGATGCGCCGCTCGTCGTCGTCGAGCTTGGCGGGCAGCACGCCGCTTCGCCTGAAGGTCGTCGCCGCGGCCTGCACGCGCTCGAGCGCACCGGCCTCGACCCGGGCCTCGAGCGGCTCGGGCCAGGCGGACACGATCAGCCGGCTCCCCCGCGCAGGCAGGTGCGACCAGATCTCCTCCGTCACGTGCGGGAGCACCGGGTGGAGCAGCTTGAGCAGCCGCTCGAGCGCCGCCAGCGCCGTGGCGATCGCGTCCCCGTCGCGCGCGTACAGGCGCGGCTTGATCGCCTCGGCGTACCAGTCGCAGAAGTCGTCGAACGTCAGGCGGTACAGCTCCTGGACGGCGTGCGAGAAGTCGAAGCGCGCGAAGTCGACTTCGAGCGAGGCGCGGACGGCGTCGATCCGCGCCAGGATCCAGCGCTCCTCGAGCGTGCGCGGACGCGCGGCCGGCTCCTCGTCGCCCGCAGCCTGCAGCACGAGCCGGCTCGCGTTCCAGAGCTTGTTCGCCAGCCTGCGCCCCTCCTCGACGGCGCCGTAGTTGAAGCGCACGTCCTGGGCGGAGGAGATCTTCAGGAGCCCGTAGCGAGTCGCGTCGGCCCCGTGCTCGGCGATCACGTCCGTCGGGTCGATGCCCGTGCCGAGCGACTTCGACATCCGGCGCCCGTCGGGGGCGAGCACCGTCGAGTGAATGATCACGTCGGTGAAGGGGACCTCGCCCATCAGCTCGAGGCCCGTGAAGATCATCCGGTTCTCCCAGAGCCTGATGATCTCCCGCGCCGTCGTGTTCAGATCGCCGGGATAGAAGGCACGAAGCTCGGGAGTGTCGTCCGGCCACCCGAGCGTCGCGAAGGGCCAGAGAGCCGACGAGAACCACGTGTCGAGCACGTCCTCGTCTCGCGTCAGCTCCGCCGAGCCGCACTCGCTGCAGGCATCGGGCTCGGCTTCCTCGACCGTCACGTGGCCGTCGGGGCAGTACCAGACCGGCAGCTGGTGGCCCCACCAGAGCTGGCGCGACACGTTCCAGTCCGGTGCCGCCTCGAGCGACTCGAGCGCGAAGCGGTGCTGCGACTCGGGGTGGTAGCGGACGCGGCGCTCGCGCAGCGCCTCGATCGCAGGTCGCGCGAGCTCGCCCATCGCGCACCACCACTGGAGCGAGATCAGCGGCTCGATCCGCGACTCGCAGCGCTCGCAGAGCTTGACCGAATGCCGGTAGCTCTCGCGCTTCTCCAGCTGGCCACGGTCCCTGAGCCACGCGAGCACGCGCTCGCCGGCCTCGGGCTGCGTCAGGCCGGCGAGCTCGCCGGCCTCGTGGCTCATCCGGCCGTCGGGCCCGATCACCGACGGCTCCGGCAGCCCGTGGGCGCGGCCGATCTCGAAGTCGACGGGATCGTGTCCGGGGGTCACCTTGAGCGCTCCGGTGCCGAAGGCGGGCTCCACGCGCTCGTCGGCGATCACCGGCACCCGGCGCTCGACGAGCGGCACGACGACCTCGCGGCCGACGAGGTGCCGGTAGCGCTCGTCGCCCGGATGCACCGCGACCGCGACGTCGCCGAGGATCGTCGCCGGCCGTACGGTCGCGATCGTGATGTGCCCGTCGCTGTCGGTAAGTGGGTAGCGCGCGTACGTGAGCGCGTCGTCGACGTCGGCGTCGACCAGCTCGAGGTCGGAGAGGGCGCTCCCGTGGAACGGACACCAGTTGATGATCCGGTTGGCGCGATAGATCCAGCCCTTGCGGTAGAGGTGCACGAAGAAGCGCATCACGGCGCGCACGTAGGCGTCGTCCATCGTGAAGCGCTCGCGCCCGTAGTCGAGCGAGGCCCCGATCGCCCGGAACTGGCCCATGATCGTGCGCCCGTACTCGTGCAGCCACTCCCAGACGCGGGCCTCGAACGCCTCGCGGCCGAGCTCCTGGCGCGTCGTTCCCTGCTTCGCGAGGTGCTTCTCGACCGCCGCCTGCGTCGAGATGCCGGCGTGGTCGTAGCCCGGCTGGAAGAGCACGTTCAGGCCCTGCATCCGCTTCATCCGCGCCAGCGCGTCGGCGAGCGAGAGCTGGAGCGCGTGACCGATGTGCAGCTCCCCCGTCACGTTCGGCGGCGGGTGCGCGATCACGAAGCTCTCGCGCGCGGGATCCGGTCGAGCCGCGTAGAGGCCTTCCTCCTCCCAGGCGCGCTGCCAGCGCCCCTCGACCCCCTGCGGTCTGTACAGCGGCTCCACGGCTCGATTGTACGGACGCAATCTTGGATCCGAAATCGCCTGTCTGAGCGGTGGTGTATGCTCATTCGCCCCAATCTCGGATCCTAAACATCAGCAGAGGAGTTCCCATGAGCACGAACGGCAGCGGCAATCAGGCTCTCGCGGCCTGGGATGGCGAGCGCTGGGACGGGATCGAGCGCCCGTACGGCCCGGAGGACGTCGACCGGCTTCGGGGCAGCGTCCGCATCGAGCACACGCTCGCCCGGCTCGGCGCCGAGCGCCTCTGGGAGCTCCTGCACACCGAGGACTATTTGCCGACTCTCGGCGCGCTCACCGGGGGCCAGGCGGTGCAGATGGTGAGGGCCGGCTTGAAGGGGATCTACCTCTCCGGCTGGCAGGTCGCCGCGGACGGCAACCTCGCCGGACAGACCTACCCGGATCAGAGTCTGTACCCGGTCAACAGCGCACCCGCGCTCGTCCGCCGGATCAACAACGCGCTCCTGCGCGCAGACCAGATCGACCGCGCCGAGGGCAAGAGCGGGACGAACTGGCTCGTGCCGATCCTCGCCGACGCGGAGGCCGGCTTCGGCGGCGCGCTGAACGCGTTCGAGCTGATGAAGGCGATGATCGAGGCGGGTGCTGCCGGCGTGCACTTCGAGGACCAGCTCTCCTCGGAGAAGAAGTGCGGTCACCTCGGCGGGAAGGTGCTCGTGCCGACAAGTCAGCACATCCGGACGCTCGTGTCGGCGCGGCTCGCGGCCGACGTGCTCGACGTGCCGACGCTGATCTACGCGCGCACCGACTCGCTCAGCGCGACCCTGCTGACGAGCGACGTCGATCCGGTCGACCAGCCGTTCATCACGGGTGAGAGAACCGCCGAGGGCTTCTTCCACGTCGAGGCCGGGCTCGAGCCCGCGATCGCCCGCTCGCTGGCCTACGCGCCCTACGCGGACCTGCTCTGGTTCGAGACCTCGACGCCGGACCTCGACGAGGCCGAGGCGTTCGCGGGGCGGATCCACGAGCGTTACCCCGGCAAGCTCCTCGCCTACAACTGCTCACCCTCCTTCAACTGGCGCAAGCACCTGGACGACGGGGCGATCGCGGGGTTCCAGCGGCGCCTCGGCGAGCTGGAGTACCGGTTCCAGTTCGTAACCCTGGCCGGGTTCCACGCGCTGAACGCCGGCGCGTTCGAGCTGGCGCGCGGGTACGCGGAGCGGGGCATGACCGCCTATGTGGAGCTCCAGGAGCACGAGTTCGCGCTCGAGGAACTCGGCTACACCGCGACGCGCCACCAGCGAGAGGTGGGCGCGGGCTACTTCGATGCAGTCCTGCAGGCGATCACCGGCGGCGAGAGCTCGACGCTCGCGCTCCGGGGCTCGACCGAGGAGGCGCAGTTCCAGCACTGAAGGCATGGGGGAAACCCTGCTACAGGGCGTGAGGCTCGCGGCGGTGGAGGCAGCCGGGACCAAGGCAGACGACGTCGCGCTCGCGCTCGAGGCGGACATCGTCTCGGGCGCGCTCGCTCCCGGGATCGTGCTTCGCCAGGAGACGCTCTCGGAACGGTTCGGCGTTTCGCGAACGCCGATCCGCGAGGCGCTCCGCCGGCTCGCCGCCTCGGGCCTCGTCTCGTTCGTCCCGAACCGCGGCGTTCGCGTGCGGACGCTCTCCCGCGAGGAGCTTCGCGAGGCGTTCCTCGTGCGGGCCGAGCTCGAGAGCCTCGCCACCGAGCTCGCGACGCCACGGATGACCGCCGCCGACCTGGAGCAGCTCGACGCGGCGGGCGCGCACTTCGGCGCCATGACCGCGAGGCTCAGGCGATTGGGTGCGGCACACGAGCAGGATCGCGGGGTGCTGGGCGAGTGGGTTCGCGCGAACCAGGCGTTCCACGACGTCATCTACGCGGCCGCGGACTCCCCGCTCGTGGCACGCCTGGCCAAGGCGGCGCGGCGCACCTTCCTCAGCCAGGCCGTGTGGGCCGCAGGCAGCGAGATCGACGAGCTCTACGAGCGGAACGAGCTGCAGCATCGCGCGATCGCGCTCGCGATCAAGGCGCGAAACCCCCAGGGCGCGCGGGCGCTCGCCCGCGAGCACGTGCTGGCCTCCGGCCGGCTGCTCGAGGCGATCCTCGACCAGGGGTCGGTCCGGAGAGTGGCCGCGGTCGGTGACACGAGACACGCGGTGCGAGGCAAGGATCCAGGGAGGGCCACCGCGCCGGGTAGCGGCAGCCCGCGCCCTAGCGGGCCGTCCAGCCGAGGTCCATCGTCACCGGCACACCCGTGAAGGCGCGGCCGCCCTCCCCCACCAGGAACGCCACCGTCGCCGCCACCTCCTCTGGCTCGATCAGGCGCTTGACAGCGTGCGGCGCCAGGATCACCTCTTCGAGCACGCGCTCGGGCGCCAGCTCGTGGGCGCGGGCCTGCGCGGCGATCTGGGCTTCGACCAGCGGCGTCCGCACGAAGGCCGGGCAGACGGCCGTCGCGGTGAGCCCGTGCTCGGCCCCCTCGAGCGCGAGCGTCTTCACGAGCCCCAGCAGGCCGTGCTTCGCCGCGACGTAGCCGACCTTGAACGGCGAGGCGACCAGCGCATGCGCCGAAGCGACGGCGACGAACCGCCCCTGCCCCGAGGCGACGAGCGCCTCCCAGGCGTACTTCGCAAGCAGGAACGGGCTCGTCAGGAGCACCGCGAGCAGGGCGTCCCACCGCTCCTCCGGGAACTGGTGGATGGGAGCCACATGCTGGAAGCCGGCGCTCGGGACAACCGCATCCAGCCGGCCGAAGCGCTCGAGCGCCGCGTCGACGACCGTCCGGTTGCCCTCGGGCGTCGCGAGGTCCGCATCCTCAACGTCGACCCCGTGCACCGACCAGCCCTCCGACTCGAGCCGCTCGACGATCGCACGGCCGATCCCGCCCGCGGCGCCTGTCACGAGGGCGGCGGGCATCAGGTGTGGACGTACGAGGCTCCTCAGAGGTACCTCTGACACTCCTCTGAGGTGCCTCTGAGGTGGGTAGCTCGACGCCTCAGCTCCGGCTGCGCCCTGTCGCCGCCTTCAGCGAGCGCCAGATCGTTGGCGGCACGAGCAGCTCGTCGCCGAGCTCAGACGCCGTCACGCGAGGCTCTTCGACGAGCGGGCGACGAACCGGCGGGCCTCCGACGCCCCGCTCCGCGCCAAGCTGCTGCTGCCTCTCGTCGACCGACTGCCGCTGTCGGAGCACTCGAAGCACCGGCTCGCGCAACTCGTTTGCAACCCGATCCGGCTACTGCTGACACGTCTACCCCGACCCCGCGCGGCCGCGCCGATCAAGGATCAGTAGCCTGCCGGACGTGATTTTCCGTTCGGTTCTCGTCGCGCTGCTTCTCCTTGCGGTGGCCGGCGCCGCGTTCGCGGCCCTCCCGGCCAGGCTGACGCTCGACGGTGTCGGCGGCGTCACCCCGGGCATGCGCGAGGCCGCCGTCGAGCGGCGTTGGGGTCTCGAGCTCGAGCTCTCGACGGCGTTCGGCTCGCAGTGCGCGCCCGCGATCGTCTCGGTCGGCTCGATGCGAGGGCACGCCATCTTCCTGAACGCGCGCTTCGGCGCGCTCTTCCTGCGCCGTGGCGCCGTCACGGGCAAGGGAATCCGCATCGGCTCGACGCTGGCCGAGCTGAAGCGCGCCTACGGCACCGCTTTGAGCTCGCGTGCCAACAAGTACACACCGGGCGCGCGCGACTTCTTCGTGCGCCGCGTTCGGAAGCCGCGGTGGCAGCTCCGCTTCGACGTCTCGCCGCGAGGCCGGATCGTCCAGATCGCGTTCGGCAACGATGCCGTC
>JACDAS010000344.1 GCA_013695295.1 Actinomycetota bacterium
GATCGAGGGCCGCCATCGCCGTCACCCGCGGCTCCTCGCGCCCGGGCTTGCCCCGCTCGAGCCCGAGCCCGAGCAGCCGCCGGGCGAGATCGCGCGGCGTCGCCGACTCGCCCACCCACCAGGTCGCCTGACGGTGGCCGTGCTCGCCGACAAGGCGGCGGATCTCGGCAACGGTCTGCTCGACCTCGTCGTCAGCACACCGAAGGCGCTGGACGGAGGTGAAGCTCGGCCACGGGCCGAGGAAGAGGCAGTAGCGCCCCGTCAGGAAGCGGGTGAATCCGGGCGGCTCCGAGGTGTTCGCCGCCGGATCCTCCGCAAGCGCACGTACCTCGGGCGAGACGACGGCCGTCAGGCCACGCAGTGCTCGTCGGCGAGCTCGATTACCTCGTCCAGGATCGCGAGACCCTCGTCGAGCTCCTCGCGCGTGATCGTGAGCGGTGGGACGATCCCGATCACGTTCCAGTGGGTGAAGAGGTAGAGGCCGCGCTCGAGCGCCGCCTTCGAGATGCGGGCCATCGGCGCCGCCGCCTCGCCCGTCGCGTTGAACGGCACGAGCGGCTCGCGCGTTCCCCGGTCCCGTACGAGCTCGAGGCCCCAGAACAGGCCGAGCCCGCGCACGTCTCCGATCGAGGGGTGCCGCTCGGCGAGCCGGGGCAGCTCCCCGGCGAGCACGTCGCCCAGCGCGGCCACGTTCTCGACCACGCCCTCCTCGCGGAAGGCCTTGATCGAGGCCACCCCGGCGGCGCAGGCCAGCGGGTGGCCGCTGTAGGTGAGCCCGCCTGCGAAGTAGCGGTCCTTGATCGAGTCGTAGACGGCATCCGTGACCGTCATCGCCCCCAGCGGCACGTAGCCTGAGTTGATCCCCTTCGCCGTCGTGATGATGTCCGGGACGACGTCCCAGTGCTCGCACGCGAACCACCGGCCGGTCCGACCGAACCCAGCCATCACCTCGTCGAAGATCAGCAGGATGCCGTGCCGGGAGCACGTCTCCCGGATCGAGCGCAGGTAGCCCTCGGGCGGGACGATGATCCCGTTCGTGCCGGTGACGGTCTCGAGGATCACGGCCGCGACGGTGTGCGGCCCCTCGTACTGGAGGATCTCCTCGAGGTGGGGCCCGCCCGAGCAGACCGGACAGGGATCCGGGTGGCCGGCGGGGCAGCGGTACGTGTAGGGGTCGAGCAAGCGTACGACTCCGGGCAGCCCCGGCTCGGCGTGCCAGCGGCGCGGGTCGCCGGTGAGCGTGATCGCGCCGGCGGTCGCGCCGTGGTAGGAGCGGTAGCGGGCGATCACCTTGTGACGGCCCGTCACCCAGCGCGCGAGCTTGACGGCGTTCTCGTTCGCCTCCGCCCCACCGTTCGTGAAGAAGGTGTGTGAGAGGTCGCCCGGCATCACCTCGGCGACGAGCCGCGCGAGCTCGGAGCGCCTGTCGTTCGCCATCGGCGGCCCGATCGTGCAGAGCCGGTCTGCCTGCTCCTTGATCGCGGCCACGACCTTCGGGTGCTGGTGGCCGAGGTTCAGGTTCACGAGCTGGGAGGCGAAGTCGAGGTAGCGCTTGCCCTCGTAGTCCCAGAAGTAGCGGCCCTCGCCTCCAGCGACGGCGAGCGGAGAGAGCGCCGATTGCACCGACCACGAGTGGATCAGGTAGGCGCGGTCGTCGGCGAGGACCTGCCGACCCGCCTCCGAGTTCGCCGCGACCGCCGCCACCGGTGGAGCTTAGCCCGCCGGGATTCGGAAGAGTGAGACAATGGGCCGACCCGAGCTGGAGGTGGAGCATGGCGAAGCGGATCAAGTGCGAGTGCGGCTACGTCGTCGACGGCAACAGCGACGAAGAGCTCGTGGCGAACGCGCGCGAGCACATCGTCAGCAAGCATCCGGACATGGCGGGCGTCTCGGACGAGACCATCCTGGCGATGGCCGAGGAGGCCTGACCGTTCTCCTTCGCGGCCACGCCGGCCTTCAGATCGGCGTGGCCGCCCCGCCGCCGAAGGGGATTCTCAGACAGGGCGCCAGTCGCGGACGTAGTCCTCGCCGTGGGGCCGGCCGCTCGCGCGCGTGACCTCGATCAGCTCCTCGAGCGAGTACGGCACTCGGCGGAACTCGACAGAGATCCCGCTCTCGCCGGCCGTCAGGAGCGCGTACTCGGCCACCGGCGTCAGCTTGAAGTCGTCCTCCGGCTGGTGGCGGTCGTAGGCGAGGCCGACGCTGCCCGGGTTGACGAAGAGCGCGCCCGCGACCATGCGCGCCCACTGGGTGTGTGTGCCCGCCGGCGAGGAGAGCGGCGCCGGTGCCTCGGAATGGCTCCAGCGCGGGCCCCTCAGAGCTCGGCAGGAGCACGTCGTCGTACGACCGGGGGGAGCCGTGGAAGGCCACGAGGCGGGCCTCGCCGTCGAGCGCCAGCTCGACGGTCGGCGAGAAGGACCGGATGAAGTCGAGATCGTCGGCGTCCAGCTTCCCGAGCGACCATTCGCGCACGGCGAGCTGCCTCTCCGTAACCGGCTCCGGCGAGTCGTCCGGCACCTCGAGGAGGAAGGCGTCGCTGTTGCCCATCACGACCGGACACTCGAGGCCGCGCAGCCTGTTGAGCGTCTCCTGAGGCTGCGGCCCGCCCTGGCCAACGTCGCCGAGGCAGACAGCGCCGTCGCAACCGACTCGCTCGAGGTCGGCCGTCACCTCCCCGAAGGCGACGTCGTTGCCGTGGATGTCGGAGATCAGCGCCAGCTGCACGTGCCCGGAACGCTACGCTCTTGCGAACCCCCGAGGAGGAACGCATGACCGAGGTCCTGTCCGCGCCCGTCGACGAGCGGCAAGAGCGGCTTACCCGCATCAGCCACTGGATCGGAGGCGAGTCGACCCTCGGCGAATCCGGACGCACCGGGCCGGTGTACAACCCGGCCACCGGCCGGCAGACGGCCGAGGTCGACCTTGCGAGCGCCGAGGAGGTAGGGCGTGCGGTCGCGGTCGCACGCGCCGCTTTCCCGGCCTGGCGCGCCATGTCGATCTCGCGTCGCTCCGAGCTGCTGTTCCGGGTCCGGCAGCTGCTCGACACGCATCGCGAGGACGTCGCCCGACACCTGACGGCCGAGCACGGAAAGGTGCTGTCCGACGCGCTTGGCGAGGTTGCGCGCGGGCTCGAGGTGGTCGAGTTCGCCTGCGGCGTTCCGACGCTGCTCAAGGGTGGCTTCACCGAGCAGGCGTCCACCGGCATCGACGTGTACTCGATCCGACAGCCGCTCGGCGTCGTCGCCGGGATCACCCCCTTCAACTTCCCCGCGATGGTGCCGATCTGGATGTTCGCGCCCGCGCTCGCCTGCGGGAACACGTTCGTGCTGAAGCCCTCCGAGAAGGATCCTTCGGCATCGGTGTACATGGCCGAACTGCTCAAGGAGGCCGGGGTTCCGGACGGCGTCTTCAACGTCGTCCACGGAGACAAGGTCGCGGTCGACGCGATCCTCGAGCACCCGGACATCGCCGCCGTTAGCTTCGTCGGCTCGACGCCGATCGCGCGCTATGTCTACGAGACCGGCACGAGGCATGGCAAGCGCGTGCAGGCGCTCGGCGGCGCGAAGAACCACATGATCGTGCTGCCGGATGCTGACATCGACATGGCCGCCGACGCGGCGGTCAGCGCCGCCTACGGCTCGGCTGGCGAGCGCTGCATGGCGATCTCGATGGTCGTCGCGGTCGGCGACGCCGGCGACCCGCTCGTCGAGGCGATCAAGGAGCGGCTGCCGAAGATCAAGGTCGGCGACGGGCTCGATCCCGAGTCCGAGATGGGGCCGCTCGTGACGCGTGAGCACCGCGACAAGGTCGCCGGGTACATCGAGCGCGGCCGTGCCGAGGGCGCGACCGTCGTCGCCGACGGGCGCGAGTCCGCGCCGGACGGAGACGGCTTCTTCCTCGGCGTCTCGCTGCTCGACGACGTGAGGCCGGACATGGAGTGCTACCGCGACGAGATCTTCGGCCCGGTGCTCGGGGTCACCCGCGTCGACACCTACGACGAGGCGCTGCGGCTCGTGAACGAGAACCCCTACGGGAACGGGACGGCGATCTTCACGCGCGACGGCGGCGTGGCCCGTCAGTTCCAGTTCGACGTCGAGGTTGGCATGGTCGGGATCAACGTGCCGATCCCTGTTCCGGTTGCCTACTACTCCTTCGGGGGCTGGAAGGCCTCGCTGTTCGGCGACACCCATATCTACGGCCCCGAGGGGATCAACTTCTACACGCGCGGCAAGGTCGTTACAAGCCGTTGGCCGGACCCGGCGACGAGCAAGGTCGATCTCGGCTTCCCGCAGACACGCTAGCCGGCCACGCGGGCTACGAGCTCCCGCTCGCGAATTCGGGCTCCGTCTGCGGCGAACTCGACGATGCGGAAAGTCGCGGACGAGCTCTCGAGCTTGACTCCCGCACGCGAGCTGACGCGGACGGGCAGGCCGCCGGCCACGCGGTAGAGCTCCACGTAGCCTTCCTGCTCCACCCCCAGCCAGCGCGCGCGGGCAGAAGGGTTCACCCAGGCGAACGCGACGTTGCCGCCGGCCCGATCCCGGCACAGAATGCCGAGGCGAGGATCGGTGACGCCGCCACTACCCAGCTTGCCGATCGAGACGCCGCACCATGGTGATCCTGACTCCGAAGGCACACCGCTCCGGTCGCAGCCGCGGAGGTGCGGGGCCGCGCGGGGCCGGAAGGTGATGCTCGCTCCGGAAACCCCAACGCGCTCCACGAGAATCGTCGCCCTGCCGAGACCAGGCATCCTCCGAGCGCACGCTGCGACGAGCCGATCCGCGAGGTCGGCTCGGACCACACGGGCGCGGGTCATCACCACGCGTTCAGTGCTCTCGACGACGGACTGAGGCGCGGAGGGGGCCGGGGACCCGTCGAGGAGAAACTCCGGCACCTTGCCACCATCCGAGCAGCCCGCGAGGGCGCCCGCCGCCGCCGCGGCGAGCGCCCAGCGGGCGGCTCCTCTGGACCGACGCGGTTCCACCCGGTCCGCTAGCTGGTCCACCCGTAGCGGCCGATCCCGTCATAGCTCGAGTCGCTGCGGTAGCTGCGGGTCCACATGTTCGTGCCGTACGCCTCGCCCTTGGCCTCGACGATCTGGTCGGCACCCGAGGTCGCCCGGAAGAAGACGAGGCCAACGTGGCCGCTGCTAGCGAAGCCGTCCATCACGTACACGTAGGACTTGATCACGCGGTAGTTCGGCTCCCCGTCGCCGTCCCTGAACGCCTGGGCGGTGTAGGGCCCGTGGACGTTGCGGCTCTTGTCCCAGTGGTAGCGGCCGCCGGCGGCGGGATGCTCGCTCTCCTTCCAGGTCTTGAAGACCAGGCCGGAGCAGTCCGCCCCCTCGCCGCGGCTGAAGGTCTGCGGCGGGTCGTTCGGCGACGAGTCGACGTCGTCGTTGTTCCAGCAGCCGCCGCCCCACTGGTAGCCCTCGTAGCGGGCGACGTTGGTGTACGTCTGGCCGCCGTCCCGCGTCATCGTGTACGTGAGCTGGGGCCGTGCGTAGTTGCACGTGTCCTGGAAGGCCGCACGGGCCATTTTTGCCGCCGTCAGCGAGAGCGCGAGCAAGAAGCTGGCGACGAATGCGACTGCGGGTGCGCCGAGTGATCGCGTTCTCATTCCCGTTCCTCCAATTCGAAGCGGTCGATGAACATGCCCTGAGCCGTCGACCCGAGCTGCAGCAGCGAGGTTCCGTGCAGCCGGAACCTCGACAGCGGCGCCGCCTCCGCCCACTGCGCGGAGGGGAGCGAGAACGACTTGACGATCCCGGTGCCGTCGAGCACGAGGACGACGAACTCGTCCTGGTCCTCCGTGTACGTCTTGAAGACGACCACCATCCGTGTCCCGAGCGGCTCCGCGAGCTGGACCTCGCCGAGTGGCGTCGCGCCGACGATCCTCCAGCCACTCAGGATCTTCCCGGCGCCCACGAGCGCGAGTCGGAGCTCGTAGGCTCCGGTGCGTAGGACGACCACCTCGCGTCCGCCGGAGACCGTCCGGCCTGCCCGCCCGCCCCGGGTCTGCGCGAGTGGGTCGAGCAACCGTCCCTGCGCCCGCACCGGCATCCACTGCTCCGAGGGCAGCTGCTGCACCTCCGGGCCCTCGGGTCCCATCCGCATCGCGCCCCAGGTGCGGTCGGAGAGCGTCGTGCGCCCGAGGAGATTCCCGAGCGGCCCGAAGCTCCATAGCTCGGGCGCTCCGCCGGCCCTGGGCGCCGGCTGGAGCACGTAGGCAGCCCCGTCCGGCCCCACGGAGAGCTCCGCGATCGCCTCCGAGACGTCGATCCTCACGGGTGACGCTGCCCGGGCGCCGGGCGCCCACCGCTGCAGTCGCCCGTTCACCTGGTCGAGCAGCACGATCGTGCCGTCGGCCGTCACGTCGAAGGTGGACGGGCCGGTGAAGCCGACCTGACGCCCTCCCGACAGCCCGGCCTCGCCGACACGCCGCCCCCACGGAGCGGCCACGACCCGCTCCGTCGCCCGCCGCCCCGCGCCGAAGACGTGCTCCGGGAGGTCGAGGCTCACAGGCCTCGCGAGCGGCAGGCTCCGTTGTGGCGCCGCCGCCCCGGCTGCGGGAAGCGTGATCGACGTGCCCGTAGCGTTGTTCCGCAGGATCGCGTAGTACGAGAAACCGGTCGGCGAGGAGGCGATGGAAGCGGGGACGTCGACGAAGTACCTGCCCTCGCGGGCGTCGTCGCCCCGCCGGAGCGCGAGCTTCGTGAACCGGCCAGCCTGACCGGGCCGCACGTACACGTCGCCGGACCCGTCGCAGGGCGCGCCGCTCTCGAGGTCGCCGCCAGGCGGCGGGCAGACGATCGCGTAGCGGAGCGTGATCGGTTCGGAGGGGAGCGTCAGCAACGGTGGCACATGAGCCCCGTCGACGACGTCGGGTGTCGGCGCGTCAGAGTTGCCGACGGCCACCGCGGCGACCGTCGCGATCGTGACGAGCCCGAGCAGAATGCCGAGCGCAGTCCCGGCGAGAGCGCCGAATGCAGATCCGGCCCGGCGCCCCCGCACCAGGCCGGATCGATAGGAGATACGTCTCATCTGACCACCTTTCTGGACGGTGCGCCGGCCGGTCGGTGCTCCGGTGCAGGTGGTCCGAAGGTAGAGAGGCGACGTGTCGAGCGCCAGATGTCACTTCGAGACGTGTCTGGGAGCGGAGCCGGCCCGCCCGGCCTGCCTCACTCGGCCGCGTCGAGCCTCGGTCTGACTCCCCGCAGGGCGCCGAGACCGCGGCGGGCGAGGTAGAGGAAGCCGAGCGTCACGACGGCCTCGCTCGCCAGGCGGAGGCCCGCGAGCCACGTCAGCGAGCCGGTTCTCCAGCCGAGGATCCCGCCGACCAGGAGCACCGCCAGCGCGACCACCAGGACCGGGATCCGCGCGGCCTGGCGGCCCGCCCGCACGAGATCGATCGACTGCACGTAGCCCGCGAACCGGACCGGGATCAGCACCGCGAGCAGGATGATCGGCACCAGCAGGTTCTCGATTGGGCGATCGAGGATGACCGGCAGGAGCGGCCCGGCGGCGATGAGGAACGCCGTGCCCGCGACCAGGCCGATCACGAGACCCGTGACGCGCCAGCGGCGGACCGCGCGGCTCGAGGACTCCGCCTCCTCCGTCGAGTACATCGCGAGGGTCAGCCCTTCGGCGACCAGGAAGGTGCTGTAGCACGCACGCAGGAGGGTGCTGTAGATCCCGACGAGGCTCAGGGGCCCACCGAAGCCGAGCACAAGCAGGTCGAGGCGCCCGTGGAGCACCGTTGCGCCACCCGAGGTCAGGAACCAGAGCTGCTGGCGAACCACGCCGGGCACGGAGGCGCCCGCGTGCTTCGGCAGGCCGCGCAGGACCAGGACGCGCGCGAGCGTCCCCAGCCACTTCGACGCGCCAAGCGCGACCAGGGCCGCGGCGAGTGTCGACGTCGTCTGCCCGAGCACTACGGTCAGGACGACCGCGGCCACCGCCTCTCCCGCGGCGATCGCTCCCTCGGTGTTCAGCGCTCCGCCGGCGTTCATCGCCCCGATGTAGCCGTACGAGAGCGCCAGCAGGAAGGGCAGGGGAAGGGCCAGCAGGAGGATCGGCTCGTGCCCGCCCAGACCTGCCAGCCACAGGACTCCGTAGAGGGCCGAGCCGGCGGCTGCGGCGAGCGAGCGGGCCGTGCGCGTGGCACGCAGCGGCGGCGCCGCGACCCCGAAGTACTCCTGGGGCAGCGAGAGGGAGGTCATCATTCCCATCTCCGCGAGCGAGCCGCAGAGGTAGGCGGTCGCGGTCGCAAGTCCAAGCCGCCCCACGTCGTCGAGCGTCCCCTCCTGCGCGACGAGGCGGATCAGCAGCAGCCCGACGAGCGACGGAGCGAGCTTGGATGCGACGCCGCCGCCGAACTTGGCCGCGGTGCTACGCACGGTCGGGCACCTCGCCGGGACGCCGGGGCTCGCTCACGGGGGCGGAAGCTAGTCGTTTCACCGCCGCGCCTGCGGCGGCTCCGATTCGGCTAGACGCGGAGCGCCGGCGCGAGCACTTCTCCGAAGCGCGCCCGGGCGACGAACTGCCCGCTCCCGGGCCTGGCGGCGACCTCCCCGTTCTCCCACACGACCTCACCGCGCCTGAGCACGAGCTCGGGTGTCCCAACGACCTCGGTGCCCTCGTAGAGGTTGTAGTCCGACCGCGAGTGCTGACCTGACGCCGTGATCGTGTGGCGCGCCTCGGGGTCGAAGATCACGAGGTCGGCGTCGGAGCCGACAGCGATCGTGCCCTTGCGGGGGTAGAGCCCGAAGAGCTTCGCGGGGTTGGTGGCCAGGAGCTCGACCATCCGGTTGAGGGAGATCCGTCCTTCGCGCGCACCGAAGTGGTGGATCATGTGCAGCCGGTTCTCGAGGCCCGGACCGCCATTCGGGATCTTCGAGAAGTCGTCTCGACCCGCCGTCTTCTGGCCGTCCCAGCGGAAGGCGCAGTGGTCGGTCGAGATCGCGGAGAGTACGTCCGTGCGGACAGCGCTCCAGAGGTGCTCCTGGTTGGCCTTGTCCCTGGGAGGCGGTGTATAGACGTACTTCGCGCCTTCGAAATCGGGCTGCTCGAGGTATGTGTAGTCGATGAAGAAATACTGCGTGCAGGTCTCGCCGTGGACGTTCCAGCCCTTCTCCCGCGCGAGGGCGATCGGCTCCAGCGCCTCCTTGCAGGAGACGTGGACGACGTAGAGCGGCGCGCCAGCAACCCGCGCGAGCTGGATCGCGCGATTCGTGGCCTCTCCCTCGGTCTCGGGAGGTCGCGTCAGCGCGTGGTACTTCGGCTCGGTGTGGCCGGCCGCGAGCGCCTGCTTCACGAGGACGTCGATCGCGTCGCCGTTCTCGGCGTGGACCATCACGAGGGCGCCGGTCTCCGCCGCGACCTCCATCGTCTTGAAGAGCGTCTCGTCGTCCACCATCAGCGCGCCCTTGTAGGCCATGAAGAGCTTGTAGGAGGTCACGCCCTGGTCGGGCAGCGAGGCGAGCTCCTCGAGCGAGCCCCCCTCCTTCAGGTCGGTGACGGCCATATGGAAGCCGTTGTCGATCAGGGCCTTGCCCTCGCGCTTCGCGTGCCAGGCCTCCAGCGCGGCGCCGAAGCTCGAGCCCGGCGATTGGATCACGAAGTCGACGTGGCAGGTCGTGCCACCCGCCGCCGCCGCCGCGTGGCCGGACTCGAAGTCGTCCGCGGTGACCGTGCCGCCGAAGGGCATGTCGAGGTGGGTGTGCGGGTCGACGCAGCCCGGCAGGACGTACTTGGCATCCGCATCGATCACGCGGTCGGCCTCGACGTCGAGCGACTCGCCGATCAGCGTCACCCGCTCGTCCTCGACGAAGATGTCGCCGAGGTAGTCGTCGGCGGCCGTGATGACCCGTCCACCCTTGATCAGCACCGACATGAACAAAGGATAGACCCGCAAGATTGGACCCGCGCAGACCCTCGGCCGCCGCTGCGCGGCGTCCGAGGCCTGCACGCTTTGAAGGAAACCCTGCCGGGCGAGCCTGAGGGGCCTCCTTCCTCCGAGGTACCTCTGACACACCTCAGAGGTAAAGCTTGCTGGACCCGCGCAGACCCTCGGCCGCCGCTGCGCGGCGTCCGAGGCCTGCACGCTTTGAAGGAAACCCCCCTCATGCCGCTGCGCCGCGTCCTGGGGCAATGAAGGGTGAGCCTGAGGGGCCTCTTCCTCCGAGGTACCTCTGACACACCTCAGAGGTAGAGCTTGCTGAACCCGCGCAGACCCTCGGCCGCCGCTGCGCGGCGTCCGAGGCCTGCACGCTTTGAAGG
>JACDAS010000345.1 GCA_013695295.1 Actinomycetota bacterium
GCGCACGCCTGCCGCGGCGAAGCCGAGCGCGGCGGCGCCGTACACGCCCGCCTCGGCGGCGAGCAGGCGTCGTGCCAGCGGCACCGAGGGCGCAGCGGCACCGAGCACGGCCAGCGAGGCCACGAACGCGAGCGGGACCAGGCTGCGGACGCTCACCGGCTGGCGATGCTTCGCGGTCACGGCGGCCTTGTTGACGCCATAGCGGTAGTACTGGACGAACTGGCGCCTGAAGGTGCCCCGCGGCACGTAGGAGAGCCAGATCGACGGGTCGTAGACAACGCGACCGCCCGCCCGGCGGATCCGCAGGTTCAGGTCCTCGACCTCGGCGGTGCCAACCGACTCGTCGTAGCCGCCGACCCGATCGAAGACGTCCGGCCGGAAGGCGCCGCAGAAGACCGTGTCCACGTCGTGTCGGCGATCCCGCGCGGGCATCCAGTTGTGGCCTCCGAACGGGCTCTCGAGGGCACACGCGATCGCGCGCTCGGTGAGGCTGCGCCCCTCGGGGACGAAGAGTCCGCCCACGTTCCAGGCCCCCGTCTGTTGCGAGACCTCGGCGCAACGGCGCAGGTAGTCGATCGGGTAATGCGAGTGACAGTCCAGCCGGACGATCAGGTCGACGTCGCGATCGCGCAAGGTCTCGAGGCACACGTTCAGGCCCGCCGCTGCCGTGCGCCGCGGATTCTCCAGCACGGTGAGCCGCAGGCCGGCCGCATCGGCCGCCGCCCGCAGCCGTTCCGGCGACCCGTCCGTGGAGCCGCCGTCTGCGACGAAGATCTCGATCTCGCCGGCGAAGTCCTGAGCGCGCAGATCCTCGACGAGGTGCTCGACGTGCTCCGCCTCGTTCAGCATCGGCACGATCACTGCGATCCGGCGGAGCGGGCCTGCGCCCGCAGGGGAGCTCACGCACCCCCGATCGTCCGGGCGGGCCGTAGGCGCCGGGCGAGGCCGCGAAAGTCGCCTGCCCGGGGCACGAGGTCGTTCGCGCGGCCGCCAAGGGCGCGGAGGAAGAGGATCGCCATGACGATGCCTCCGGTGGTGTAGGCGAGCGTCGCCGCGAGGGCAGCGCCGGCGCCGCCGTGATCCGGGATCAGCAGCAGGTCGAGACCCAGGCCGAGGGCGAACGCGACGGCGGTTGCCGCGGTCTCGAGCAGCGGCATCCGCTGGGCGGTCAGTGCCTGGCCCATCAGCTTCAGCGCCACGATTCCGATCCCGCCCGCGGCGAGGATCCGCAGGTCGGTGATCGAGCCGCGGAACGCCTCCCCGAAGATCGTCACACAGAGGATGGGTGCCGCGAGGACAAGCGCGCCCGCCAGGGCGGCGGTGAGGATGGCCGCGAGCCGGAACGCCACGGCCGTTCGGCGGGCCGCGTCGAGCGGAGCCGCGCGGACGAGATCCGGGCGCTGGACGGCGACGAGTGCGGTCGGCAGGACGAAGAGCGCCTCCGACCAGGCGACGGCGACGCTGTAGTGCCCGAGCTCCCGCGAGCCGCCCAGCGTTCCGACGAGCCACTGGTCGAGCCGGTAGTTGCCCAGCCCGAGGACGCCGCTGGCGTGGGTCTTGAGCCCGAAGCCGAGCATCGAGCGCGCGAGCGCCGGGTCGGGCCTTCCGAAGCGGCTCCGCCTCGCGACCGCGGCGACGAGGATGGCCGCGGAGAGCGTCCAGCCGGCCACCCAGGTCGCGACCGCGCTCGTCACGCTCAGGACGCCGGTGGCGGCGAGCGTGCCGTTGACCCCGAAGTTGACGACCGGCGCCATCAGCCACGCGAGGTTCGTGAGGCCGAAGCCGTAGTCGGCCTGGAGCAGGGTCGCCAGGTACCTCTCCAGCATCAGCACGGGCACCGATGCCAGCGCGAGCCAGCGCAGGCTGGAAGTCGACTCGCCGCCGACGCCCGGGAAGAGCGCCACGATCGCCGTGACGACGCAGGCGGCGACGGCTCCGAAAAAGGCGGCGAAGAGGAGCGAGTTCGTCGCGAGTGCCGGGCGCAGCTCGGGCCGCCTCCCGCCGAGGTTCGCGTTCGACTGGTCGATGCCGAGGTTCGCGAGGTAGCCGACGAGCGTCCCGATCGTCGTCAGGAAGGCGACGTCGCCCCGCCCGACGGGTCCCAGCGCGCGCGAGACGACGAGGACGTTCCCGAGCGAGAGCGCTGCGACCGTGAGGCTCGTGGCGTAGGTCGTCGCCGAGGCGACCAGGAAGCTGGGCCGTCGCGTCGTGGGAGTGCTCACGTCGAGACGAACCGTCCCTGAGGTTGGTCGTCGTCGGTGCGGCGGAAGCGGAGGCGCAACGCGGCCACGCCGGCTCGCCCCGCCGGCCCGCGTCCCAGGACGATCGTCTCGAGCCCCGCGTCCCGCGGCGAGAACCGGTACTTGTAGCCCTCGCCGCCGCGCAGGAAGCGGTACTCGCTCATGCCGTCGGCGACCGCCTCCCGAATCGTGTGGGCGACCAGGGTGATCCCGAGGGAGGGTCGCTGCCAGGCCGGGTCGCGTCCCCCCTGGTAGAAGGAATCCGCGCCGCCGAAGCGCAGGCCGTACCAGGCTGCGTGCGCGCGGCCCTCGAGCTCGAGAAACCAGAGCCGCAGCCAGCCGAGCTGGAACGCGGTGCGGGCGAAGTCCCGCTGGAACGGTTCGGCCGTTCCGGCGAACGCGTCGCTGTCCGGCCACCGCAGGCGATGAAGGTCGAAGAGCAGGTCGAGATCCTGCTCGAGCCTGGCCGGATCCTCGGTCCGCCGGAAGACGAGACCGTGGTCGCGCAGAAGGTTCCGCTCGTCGCGCCGGATCTGGGAGCGAAAGCCGTGGCTGAGCGTCGCGAGAAGATCGTCCCAGGACGGCACGTTGAGCTCGAGGACAGGGCTTCCCTCGCGCCGAAGCACCCGGGCGCCGAGACTCTCCGCCAGGCGCCACTCGCCAGACAGCTGGTCGCCGACGAACACGCTCCACCGCGTGCCGGCGAGCAGACGCCGCAGCCCCTCGAGCGTCCGCGCACGCTCCTCCGGTGCGCAGACCGGCCCCAGCTCGTCGCCGGGCCCGTGCCCGAGGAAGCGCAGGACGCGCGGCCTGCGCCGCCAGACGTAGAGCGGCAGGATCGCGGCGAGGCTTCCGTCGCCGCGCTCGCAGCGGAATGCAAGGAGCTCGCGCCCGCCGCCGAAGTGCCGCCACCAGGCCGAGAGCCACTCCCACGTGGCGAAGACGTTGCCCGAGCGCTCCGCGAGCTCGGGCCAACCTGGTCTAAGGGCCTCGAGGGATTCCAGCCGTCGGAGGGCGAACCTCGCCCCGTCAGAGTCGAGGGTCCCCGATTCAGAATCCGCGATGTTCAATGCCGCCTCTCCCGGAGCTGGTCGGCCCCGTCCCGTGGGGCACCCCGGCGCATCCCGCTCACGACGGCGTCCCGGGCCGCGCCGGCCGCCGGGCGAGCTGCTGCAGGTCGCTCAGCCGTGGGATGAACTCCCGCGCTCGGCCCCCCAAGGCGCGGAGGAAGATCATCGCGACGACGATACCCCCGCCCGTGTAGGCGAGCGTTGCGGCGAGCGCGGCCCCCCCGCCTCCATGTTCCGGGATCAGCAGCAGGTCGAGCGCGATCCCGAGCGCGAAGGCGATCGCGATCGCCGCCGTCTCGAGCAGCGGCAGCCGCTGCGCCGTCAGCGCCTGGCCGAGGAGCTTGAGCGTCACGATGCCGATTCCGCCGGCGGCGAGGATCCGCAGGTCGCCGATCGAGCCGCGGAAGGCCTCGCCGAAAATCGTGACGCAGAGGATCGGCGCCGCCAAGACAAGTAGGACCCCGAGCCCGGCGGTCAGCACCGAGGCGACGCGGAAGGCCGCGGCGGAGCGCCGCGCAGCCTCTTGCCGAGAGCCGCGCACGAGATCGGGGCGCTGCACGGTCACAAGAGCGGTCGGCAGGAGGAAGAGCGCCTCGGACCAGGCGACCGCGACGCTGTAGAGCCCGAGCTCCCGCGAACCGGCCATCGTCCCGACGAGCCACTGGTCGAGCCGATAGTTGCCCACGAGCAGGATCCGCCCCCCGTGGGTCTTCAAGCCGAAGCCGAGCATCGACCGAGCCAGCCCGAGATCCGGCCGTCCGAATCGACTGCCGCGTGCCACCGCCGCCACGAGGATCGCGACCGAAAGCGCCCAGGCCGCCACCCAGGTCGCGACGGCGCTCCGGACCGACAGGACGCCCGCGGCTGCGAGGCCTGCGTTCACGCCGACGTTGACGGTCGGAGCGGCGAGCCACGCGAGGTTCGTGAGCCGGAAGCCGTAGTCGGACTCGATCAGGTTCGAGAGGTAGGTCTGGAGGATCAGGGCCGGGATTGCGGCGAGCGCGAGCCAGCGCAGTCCGGCCGATGAGTCTCCGGCGACGCCCGGGAAGAGCGCCACGAGCCCAGTGACCACCAACGCGGCCATGGCCCCGAGCAGCGCCGCGAAGACGACGGAGTTCGTCGCGAGCGACGGTCGCAGCTCCGGCCTGGTGCCGCCGAGGTTCGCGTTCGACTGGTTGATCCCGAGATTCGCGAGGTACGCGACGAGCATCCCGATCGTCGTCAGAAACGCGACGTCCCCGCGCCCGACCGGCCCGAGGGCACGTGAGACGACGAGGACATTGGCGAGCGAGAGAGCGGCGGCGGCGAGATGGGTCGCGTAGGTCGTCGTCGACGCTGCGAGGAATGACTGCCGTCTGGGAGCCTCGCTCATCGCCGCGCGAGGCGTGCCTGAACGAGCCGGGAGGGGTGCGAGACGAAGCTCCCGAGCCGGTAGCGCTGGTAGTCGGAGAGTGGCACTGCGGCGATGAGGGGCAGCAGGAGCCGGAGCCGCAGCGGCGCGCTCGAGCGCCGCCAGTTCCGCCGGCGGCTCTGAAAAAGCAGGGGGTGCCGCCACCGCAGCTCCTCGTAGATCGCCGCGTGCCGAGACCTGTTCTCGGCGTACCGGCGCGCCCCGTGCAGGCGATGGAGGAAGACGAGGTCGGGCACCCGAACGCAGGTGAAGCCACGCTCGGCCATCGACATCCACAGGTCCCAGTCCTCGTAGCCGGAGCGAACCTGCCAGCCGCCCGCCTCGAGCAGGCGCT
>JACDAS010000354.1 GCA_013695295.1 Actinomycetota bacterium
TCGCGGCCCTCGATCTCAAAGGCGCCTACAGAGGCACGATCGTCGACCAGCCGCCCGACCCCGGCCTCTACTCCCTCGTCGCTCGCGCCTTTCCGGACGCCTGGATCGAGGATCCGGACCTGACGGACGCCGGGGCCGCAGCCGCGCTCGCCTCACACCACGACCGCATCACCTGGGACGCGCCGATCCACTCCGTTGCCGACATCGAAGCCCTCTCCTTCGAGCCGCGGGCGCTCAACATCAAGCCATCGCGGTTCGGAAGCCTCCAAGAGCTCCTCGGCGCCTATGCGCACTGCGCCGCTCGCGGGATCGCGCCCTACGGTGGTGGCCAGTTCGAGCTCGGTGTCGGCCGCGGGCAGATCCAGTACCTCGCGTCGCTCCTCCACGCCGACGCGCCGAACGACGTGGCGCCCGGCGGGTACAACCTCTCCGAGCTTCCGAGCGGGCTCCCCGGGAGTCCGCTCCTCCCGCCAGCAGGGCGGCTTGCCTTCTTCTGGCCGGCTGCCTGAGGGCGGCTCCGCCGCTGCCTGAGGGCGGCTCCGCCGCTGCCTGAGGGCGGCTCCGCCGCTGCCTGAGGGCGGCTCCGCCGCTTGCAGCGCGGGATGAGAAGACATACCGTGAGGAGTTCGCGGTGTACGTTCACGACCGCATCGACCCGAACGAGCGCTTCCAGGCTCGCCGCCGGCAGGCACGGCGGCGCCGCCGTGCGCGGCGCACGCTTGCGGCCGCGATCCTGCTCGCCGGCGCCGCCGTCGTCGCGGCCGGCGCGGCCTTCTTCACCTCGGGCGGGGGCGGAGGGCTCGGAGCGGTCGACGGCAGCAAGCTGAAGCCGCTCCCGAAGCCCAAGTTTCGCGCGCTTCCCGCCGAGGTCCGCGGCGTGCACGTGACGATGGCGCTCGCGTCGGTTCCGGGGAAGATCGACGAGTACCTCTCGCTCCAGTCGTGGGGCCTGAACACGATCGAGCTCGACGTCAAGGACGAGAACGGCGAGGTTGGCTTCGCGTCGCCCTCGGCCCCCGACGCCCGCAGGATCGACGCCGTTCGCTCGTACTACGACCCCCTGCAGGTCGTGCGGAAGGCACGTGCGCGGGGCCTCTACCTGATCGGCCGGGTAGTGGTCTTCGAGGACCCGCAGCTTTCGGAGCGGCGTCCGGAGCTCGCGCTCAAGAACCCCGACGGCTCCGTCTGGCACAACAACGCCGGCCTCGGGTGGACGAACATGTACGACCGGCGAGTGTGGAAGTACAACGTGGACGTCGCCGCGGGCGCTGCGCGCGCAGGCTTCGACGAGATCCAGTTCGACTACGTGCGCTTCCCGAGCGACGGCGACGTCGACGCGATCGTGTACCCGGGCAAGGGCGTCGAGGCGAAGGCCGACACGATCACGAACTTCCTCAAGTACGCCGTGAAGCGGCTCCGGCCGCTCGGCGTCCGCGTGAGCGCCGACGTGTTCGGGCTCTCAGCGACCCAGGAGCTCGGGATCGGCCAGTCGCCGAGGAAGATCGCCCGCGTCGTCGATGCGATCTACCCGATGGTCTACCCCTCGCACTACGGGCCGGGCGAGTTCCAGCTCGACGACCCGAACGCCGTTCCCGGGCAGACGGTCGCTTTCTCGCTCGCCGACTTCGCCCGGCAGATGCGTGGGAAGCGGGCGAAGCTGATCCCGTGGCTGCAGGACTTCTCGCTCGGCCGCGAGTACTCACTCGCCGACGTGCAGGACCAGGTCGCGGCCGCCCGGCGGATGAAAGCGCGCGGGTTCCTGCTCTGGAATGCCGGCGGCCTCTACCGATCCGAGGCCCTGACGCCCCGGTAGGCTTCGAGCCCGTTTACAGTTTGTTTACGTGCCGCTTATGTACGGCACACCCGATAGGGGGATACTGACTTGATGCGGCGTCTCGCACTCCTCGGCCTCCTCGCGTGCCTCGCGGTGCCTGCCGGCGCGCTCGCGCTGGAACAAGGCGCCGAAGACGGCACGCTTTCGCTCGACGGCGTCACAGGGAGTGTCAGCTTCGCTGCGCGCGGCGCGATCATCGGCCAGATCGACAAGGGCAGCGTCACGATCTCCGATCCGAACCCGAACGACGGCAAGCCGCCCGTCGTCTGGGGCTACGAGCGAAAGCGCGACCTCACCGATACGAAGTTCTTCTTCTCCGGGTCCGGCATCCGCTTCCGGGTGGTCGGAGGTTTCTTCCGCGTCAAGGTCGTCGGCTCGGGCGTCGACATCTCGATGGTGGGGCGCGGGAGCGTCTCGCTCGGGCCCGCGCCGGCATTGCTCTCGGCCGGCTCCTTCTCGCTCAACGGCAGCCAGCCGCTGCCCTTCCCCGACTTCCCGCTCACCTTCCAGCTGGACGCCGCGGTCGGCGGTTGATCCGCGGCCTCTGGCATCCTGGAACAGGATGGCTACTGGCAGAGCGCAAACGGTGCTCGTCGTCGAGGACGAGGCGTCGATCGCCTCGTTCGTCGCGCTGTACCTGAAGAACGCCGGCTACGCCGTCCAGACGGCAGTCAACGGGGCGGAGGCGCTGTCGAAGGCCGAGTCCTCTCAGCCCTCGCTGATCGTGCTCGACCTGATGCTGCCGGACATCGACGGGGTCGAGGTCTGCCGTCGCATCCGGCAGCACTCGGACGTCCCGATCCTGATGCTGACCGCCCGGGACGAGGACGTGGACAAGATCATCGGGCTCGAGGTCGGCGCCGACGACTATCTGACCAAGCCGTTCAACCCGCGGGAGCTGGTCGCCCGCATCAAGTCGATCCTGCGCCGCGCGACACCGGAGCGCCGCCGCGAGAGCGCGCAGATCCGCCACGGCGACCTCCTCGTCGACGCCGGGCGACGCGAGGTGCGTGTGGGCGAGCGGGAGGTCCAGCTGGCGCCGAAGGAGTTCGACCTCCTCTGGGAGCTCCTCGACCACCGCGGTCTCGTGCTCACCCGCGACCAGCTGCTCGAGCGGGTCTGGGGCTACACCTTCGCCGGCGACACGAGGACGGTCGACGTCCATGTCCGTCAGTTGCGGCGCAAGCTCGAGGACGCCTCGCCGATCGTGACCGTCTGGGGAGTTGGGTACAAGGTCGGCCCCGCCCGGGACGCGGTGAGGGTCTAGTCACGAGCCGTGTTCCGCTCGCTTCGCTTCCGCCTGCCGGCGCTTTCGCTGGCCGGCATCGCGCTGGCGGGCCTCGTCACCACGGCGATCGCGCTGCGGCTCTACCAGGGCTACACGCACGACCAGTCGCTGCGCGAGCTGAGCCGCGAGGCCAGGGGCTTGACCCGCCTCTACGCCGAGCAGGCGCTGAAGGCGAGCGACCAGGGCCGTTTCGCACCCGACTTCGCAGCCAGGCAGCTCGAGGACGCGACCGGTGACAGGCTCTTCTACGTCGGCCTGAACATCTTTCCCGACCAGTCGTCGGGCCTGACCACCCTCAAGCAGAGCATGGTTCCGTGGAAGGCGCTCCAGCAGGGTCGAGGCGAGGTCGTCTTCGAGTTCACACCGCCGGGTGAGCGGCGGACGTTTCTGGCCGTGGGCAACCCGCTCTTCCTCGGCGGGGGGCCGCCGTTCGGCGCGCTCATCGTCGCGACGCCGAAGACGGAGCTCCGGCACGAGTGGCTGACGCTGCTGAAGCTCCTCGGGGTCTCGTTCGCGGGCGGGATCGCGGTGGCGGCGCTGCTCGCCGTGTACCTGTCCCGGCGGATCACGCGGCCGGTGCTCGGACTAACCCGCGCGACCGACGAGATCGCGAAGGGCAACTACGCCGTGGCCGTGCCGGAGGTGCGGGGCGGCGGCGAGATCGGGCAGCTCGCACAGCGTTTCGGCCAGATGGCCGGGCGGCTGGCCGAGGCGGAGTTGCTCGAGCGGAACTTCCTGATGACCGTCTCGCACGAGCTGCGGACGCCGCTGACCGCGATCCAGGGTCATGTCGAGGCCATGCGCGAGGGCCTGGCGGAGGATCCCGAGGCGCGGGCGGAATCTCTGCGGGTGATCGCAGCCGAGTCGGGCCGCCTAGCACGCCTCGTGGGTGACGTGCTCGACCTCGCGAAGCTCGACGCGCACCGGTTCACGGTCCTGCGCGAGGAGGTCGACATGGAGCGCCTGCTCGACCACGCCTACACGGCCTTCGCCGAGGAGGCGCGCCGGCGCGGGATCGACTACCGGCGCGAGGTCGACGACCGGCCGCCGGTGATCGTCTCCGACGGGGACCGCGTGCTGCAGATCATCTCGAACCTCCTTTCGAATGCCTTCCGCTGGACCCCGGACGGCGGGAAGGTCGAGCTCTCGCTCTCCTCGGACAACGGCTCGGTCTCGGTCTCCGTCGGCGATACGGGCCCGGGTATCGGGCAGGAGGACCGGGAGCGGATCTTCCGCCCCTTCTGGTCGAAGGACGGGCGCACGGGCACGGGCCTGGGGCTTGCGGTCGCGCGCGAGCTCGCGGTGGCGCTCGGCGGCCGGATCCAACTCGAGAGCGAGCCCGGGAACGGCAGCCGCTTCGAGCTCGTGCTGCCGAGCGTCGCAAGCCTCTAGCATCCCCGCATGTCGCTCGCGGAGCAGCTGGTCGTCGACCCGTGCGCGAGCCCGCTCATCCGCGTCCGATCACCCGGGCGAGCCGCTCTCGCCGCCCTGCGCCCGCGCCAGTGGTCGAAGAACCTGCTTCTCTTCGCAGGCCTGATCTTCGCCGCAAAGCTCGGAGATGTCGAGCGCTGGCTCGAGGCCTCGACCGCCTTTGTTGCGTACTGCGCGGCCTCGAGCGCCGCCTACCTCGTGAACGACGTGCTCGATGCAGAGAGCGACCGGGGGCACCCCATGAAGCGCCACCGCCCGATCGCGAGCGGGCAGCTTGCGCCCGGCACGGCCCTGCTGCTCGCCGGCGTCCTCACGAGTGGCGCGCTCGCGCTCGCAGCGTTGCTCGGTTTCTGGTCGCTCCTGACCATGTCCGGGTTCGCGGCGCTGCAGGGTGCCTACTCGCTCCGCCTCAAGCACGTCGTCCTGGTCGACGTGGTTGCGATCGCAGCACTGTTCGTCCTCAGGGCGACGGCCGGGGCCGAGGCGGTCGACGTACCGATCTCGCCTTGGCTACTCGTCTGCACCGCACTGCTCGCGCTCTTCCTGGCGCTCGCGAAGCGGCGGGCGGAGCTTCTCTTCGGTGGGGCGGAGGGGGCCCGCGGGCGGCGGGTTCTCGCGGCGTACTCGCTCGGGCTGGTCGACGGGCTCGTGTTGACCGTCGCCGGGTCGACCGCGCTCGCGTACTCGCTCTACGCCTTCGGTGCGCGGGACTCGAAGGCGATGGTGGCGACCATCCCCCTCGTCTGCTTCGGGATCTGTCGATACCTGTTGCTCGTCCGCCGGAAGGACCTCGGCGAGGAGCCTGAGAACGTGCTCCTCTCGGACCGGCCGATCCTGCTCACGGTCGCCGCCTGGGTCACGCTGGCCGCGACAATTCTCGTCGTAACCTGACCATGAGCGTGGAGATCGTCTTCGAGACCCACTCGATCAGCACTGACAACGAGCGCGGAATCGCCACCGGCTGGCTCCCTGGCCTCCTGTCCGAGCGGGGTAGGACACTCGCGGCGGAGCTCGGCGAACGCCGACGGGACGACGGCATCGCTGCTGTCTTCACCTCGGACCTGCGCCGAGCGGTGGAGACTGC
>JACDAS010000355.1 GCA_013695295.1 Actinomycetota bacterium
TCACAAGCGGCCGAGGCTCCAAGGCTGAGCTCGTGAAGGCATTCGTCCGCTCGAACATCAGCGACAACTTCACCTTCGCCGAAGTCAAACGGGCAGCACCCGGTGTCAGCGACGAGTACATCCGGCAAGTACTCCGCGAGCTCCGCAACGCCGAGATCATCGAAGGCACAGGCGCCGGCCGCGGTGCCGGCTGGCACCGCCGGAGCCGCGACTTCTAATCTGGCCGCGCGCCCCGCCGCACCGCACGGCAGAAACGCCGACTTCGGGTCCTCGTGGCGGGGGCGACGCCCCAACGACGGCGACTCGGACCGTCTCGTGGTCGTTCAACTCCGCGATCGCCTCCAGGATGCGAAGCCCGGCGCGGACGGCGCGCTCGGCGTCGTCCTCGTGCACGACGGGCGCACCGAAGACCGCCATCACCGCGTCGCCGATGAACTTCTCGACCGTCCCGCCGTAGCGCTCGATCTCCCGCCGGAGACGAGCGTGGTAGGGGCGGATGCGGGAGCGGACGTCCTCGGGGTCGGCTGCCTCAGAAGCGGCGGTGAAGCCGACGAGGTCGCAGAAGAGGACGGTCACGACCTTGCGCTCCTCGTGGAGCGAGGGCGCTGGCTGTTCGGTCAGCGGTGCCCCGCAGAACGGGCAGAAGGGGAACTCGCCCGGGAGCTCCTGACCGCAAGAAGGGCAGGTCGTCACCAGCCGAGCCTAGGCGCGCAGGCAGCCGGAAGCACGCCCGAAGCTCGTTTCCCTGCGCCGTTGTGTCTGGCTACATTGTCCGCCTCATTGTCCATGGACGCCGTTGTCGCATCAGACACCACCACATACCACACAGCTGTGCCGGGCGGCAGCCGGTCGTAGCCGGTCGTAGCCGGTTCGCTCAGACGACGCCGGCTTACCGCGATCCCGCTCTCATCCCGCCCGCCAATCGCCGGCGGGCGCAGGTCGTAGTCGGCAACCCGCAAGCGTCTTGCCGGTCGAGGCGACCGGCGGTCACCAGGTAGGCGCCGACGCCGCTGCTCGGAGGTGCTCGACGAGCGCAGCCGTGCGGTCGACCGCTTCGTCGGAGGGTCGTAGACTCACCCCATGAGCAGGGAAGAAGCCCGCAAGGAGCGGAAGGTCGTGACTTGCCTTTTCGCCGATCTCGTTGGCTTCACCGCCCGGGCGGAGTCCCTCGACCCCGAGGACGTCGAGGCGATCCTGCGTCCCTACCACGAGCGCCTCCGCACTGAGCTCGAGCGCCACGGCGGAACCGTGGAGAAGTTCATCGGCGACGCGGTGATGGCGCTCTTCGGTGCGCCGACCACGCATGAGGACGATCCGGAGCGGGCGGTCCGGGCGGCGCTGGCGATCCGCGACTGGGCCAGGGACGAGGGTGAGCTCGAGGTCAGGGTCGGGATCACGACCGGAGAGGCGCTAGTCGTGCTCGGTGCCCGGCCCGAGGCCGGAGAGGGGATGGCATCCGGCGACGTCGTCAACACCGCTTCGCGCTTGCAAGCCGCTGCACCGGCGAACGGGATTCTTGTCGACGAGAGCACTTACCGCGCCACGCAAAAGGCGATCGACTACCGCAGGGCCGAGCCCGTCGAGGCCAAGGGAAAGGCCGAGCCGGTTCTGGTCTTTGAACCGCTCGAGCCGCGTGCTCGGTTCGGAGCCGAGGTCGCAGCGCCGCAGACGCCGCTCGTCGGACGAGAGCAGGAACGCGAGCTGCTAGTGAGCGCGCTCGACCGGGCGCGGAACGAGCGCTCTATCCAGCTCGTCACGCTCGTGGGCGTCCCCGGGATCGGGAAGAGCCGCCTCGTCGCGGAGCTGTTCCAGATCGTCTCGGAGAACCCGGAGCTCGTCACCTGGCGGCAGGGCCGCTCGCTCCCCTACGGCGATGGGGTCACCTACTGGACGCTCGGCGAGATGGTCAAGAACCAGGCGGGCATCCTCGAGACGGACACGTCCGAGCGCGCGGCGGAGAAGCTGCACGCCGAGGTTGCTCGCCTGTTCGGGACCCGGGCCGAAGCCCGTTCGGTGGAGGCGAAGATTCGCCTGCTCATCGGCCTCGAAGCGAGGGCCGAGCAAGCCGAGGACACACGTGCGGAAAGCTTCTACGCCTGGCGGCGCTTCTTCGAGGAGCTCGCCGACAGCCGGCCGGCGGTGCTCGTGTTCGAGGACCTCCATTGGGCGGATGACAACCTGCTTGACTTCGTCGATCACCTGGTCGACTGGGCGGCCGATGTTCCCCTGCTGTGCGTCTGTACCGCCAGACCGGAGCTCCTGCAGCGCCGACCAGCGTGGGGCGGCGGAAAGCCGAACGCCTCCACGATCTCGCTCTCTCCGCTTTCCGACGCGGAGACCGCTCGGCTCGTGGGCGGGCTCCTCGAACGAGCGCTGCTGCCAGCTGAACAGCAGGCCGCACTGCTCGCGCGGGTTGGAGGCAATCCGCTCTATGCCGAGCAATTCGCGAGCTTGGTCACCGAGCGCGGGAACGTCGAGGAGCTGCGCCTGCCCGAGACGGTGCAGGGAATCATCGCCGCCCGGCTCGACACTCTCGAGCCGGAGGACAAGGCGCTGCTCCAGGATGCCGCGGTCGTCGGAAAGGTGTTCTGGGCGGGCGCGGTCGTGCAGATGAACGGTCGCGATCGATCCATCGTCGAGCAGAGCCTGCACGCGCTGGGGCGAAAGGAGTTCGTCCGCCGCCAGCGGCGGCCGTCGGTCGAGGGCGAGAGTGAGTACGCCTTCCTGCACCTGCTCGTCCGTGACGTCGCCTACGGCCAGATTCCGAGGGCTGCGAGATCGGAAAAGCACCGCGCGGTCGCCGAGTGGATGACAGCTCTGGGCCGGGCGGAGGACCACTCCGAGGTGCTCGCGCATCATTACCTCCAGGCGCTCGAGTACGCTCGGGCGGCCGGCGGTGCCGATCCCGCGCTCGAGGAACACGCGAGGAATGCGCTTCGTCGAGCCGGCGACCGGGCACTCGCTCTCGACGCCTTCGCCGCTGCCGCGCGTTTCTACCGCGGCGCTCTTGATCTCTGGCCGCGAGAGGATCCCGAGCGCGCATACGTGCTGTTTGGCCTCGGCGCCGCGCGCTATCACGCGGAGGACGCGCTCACCGAGCTCGAGGAGGCGCGCGACGAGCTGCTGAGCCAGGGAGATAGGGAGAAAGCGGCCGAAGCCGAGGCACTCGTCTCGTTCCGAAGCGGAAGCACCAAGATGTCGCTCGCGCGCTTGGAGCACGCGCTGGCGCTGGTGCGAGATCGGCCCCCGTCGCGTTCGAAGGCGTTCGTGCTCGCGAAGCTCGCATATCTCGTAGCGTCGCTTCGAGATCGCGCTTGGGAGCAGTACGCGAAGGAAGCTCTCGCGATGGCGGAGGATCTCGGGCTCGAAGACCTGCGCGCGCGGGTCCTGATGACGATGGGGACCGCCCGCTCGATGGCCGACGAGCCTGGGGGGATCGAGGCGCTCGAGCAAGCGGTGACGGTCGCGGACGCGATCGACTCGCCGGTGAGCATTGGGGCCAGGGTGAACCTCGCGGCCACACTCCAGGCACAGGGCGAGCTTCAGCGCTGCTTCGACGTCCAGGCAAGAGCCCGACGCGACGCTGAGCGGTTCGGCCTTCGCGAGGCGATCCGTCATCTCCGCGCAGAGCTCGTGTGGGAGTGGTACTGGCGCGGGCTCTGGGACGAAAGCAACCGCGAGGCGGACGCCCTTCTCGCCGAGATCGAGGCTGGAGATCAGCATCCGGTCGGCGAGATCGGGTGCTCCTACTTACGGGCGCACATTCGCTTGGCACGAGACGATCTCGCCGGGGCGATCGGCGCTGGCGAGCAGGCGGTCCGGGCCGCTCGCGAATGGCCCACCTGGGGCAACCTCGGAACCGCTCTCGCCGGCTTCATCCGAGTCCTGCTGGCCGCCGGCAGGAGCGGCGACGCAGAGGCGCTCGCGCCCGAACTGCTCGAAACCAGGCTGAATCCATCGGGCTGGCATGTCTTGCCGGACGTCGCCGTTAGCCTCGTCGATCTCGGTCGCGGCGAGGAGATGTTACCCGTTCTCGATCGATCGGGTCCGTCGGTTTGGCTCGACGCGGCGAAGGCCTTTACCGCAGGCGACTACGTCGGCGCGGCAGATCTCTATGCCGAGATCGGCTCGCTCCCCGACGAAGCCGACGCGCGACTTCGGTCAGAGATCGATTCGCAGGTCCTCCGGGCGCTCGAGTTCTACCGCTCCGTCGGCGCGACCCGCTACATCCGAGAGGGCGAGGCAATGCTCGCCGCATCGGCCTGACGTCGCCCAGCGTGCCGCTCGATTTCAGACCCCTCAGAGAACCAACAGAAGGCCCACCGCTACCCCGCGCACATCCTCGCAGGAGGTCGCCGGAAGTCCCTGCCGTTGGTCTTAGACCCCGAGTTAGATTCGGGGGCTGCGTAGTCCAGCAAAGATCTAGCTCTAATCGTGTCCGGGAGCCCAGCGTCCACGTCTGTGTCCGAAACAGCGCCGCGTGATCAACACGCGAGCCGACTTAGGTCTCGGAATCCCAAACGGCGTCTATCCGGTCGTCAAGTCCATCGCGTCTCGCTCCTCGCCGGCTGCGGGGGCCGGCTCTCGAAGGCCGAGTACGAGACGACGG